>JANWVL010000178.1 GCA_025056655.1 Candidatus Methylacidiphilales bacterium | reverse complement strand
GCATTGGCTGAGCATAATCCTTATGTGTCGAAAATTTATAGGCTGAAAAAGGGATGGATTCGCTTTTATCGGCTTTATCAGAGACTGAAAGAGGATGGCCCGTGGGATGCGCTTTTGCATTTGAGAGGTAACGATCCAGAGCCACGTTGTTTGAGTTTTCTGCTCGATGCAGGGCGGACGGTGGGCATTACGCACATGAGTCGGATGAATGAATTGTGCGGGCATAATTTGACATTTGCGGATTGGGATGAGATACATGGAGTAGAACAAACCTTGCGGGTAGCGCGGTATGTGGGTGCGGATACAGCAGAGCCGCACCTGGTTTATCAAGTGAAAGAGGAAGAGCGCGTTGGTTTTGAGGCACGCGCGAGGAGGGAGTTGGGGTTCAGCGATGGGCATAGAATCGTGCTGCAGATTGGTGGAGGGAAGCGTGCGGCCTGGCGGGATTGGCCTATTGATCGGTATGTGGAGTTGATCATGTTAATTAAGAGAGAGTGGCCTTTAGTGAATGTTATAATTTTGGGTGGGCGCGATCATCTGGATCGTAGGGATGAATTGAAGCGGCGACTGGGACAACTCAATGTGGTGGATTGTGTAGGAAAGTTGAGTATCGAGGAATCGGCTGCATTGTTGGGAAGCGCGAAAGTCGTGGTATCCACGGATACGGGGATGATGCATTTAGCATTTGCAGTCGGAGCTAGAGTTGTAGCGCTTATTCACTGTAACAATCCTGCGAGCCGTGTGGGCCCGTATGGATACGGGGATCGTCATCGCGTTGTGGAGTTGCCGAGACCCTTAGGCTATCGGTGTCCTGCTGATGCCGATATGAGAGAGATCACTGCGGAACTCGTTTTTTCCAAGGTGTGTGAGTTGATGGAAACAATAGACTGAAAAGTAAGAGATGAACTTTCCAGGCCTTGATCCTAGTTGGGAGTATAGCCATAAGGTTGCCCACTGTTTGGGGTTGTTGAAGACGTGGGATTTGGAGCGTTGTCAAGATGAGTTGAGAAAGGGAGTCGGAGTTCTGGTTGTCGCGAATACTGCGCTGGGGGATACTGTCCTCTGCACGCCTTTGTTGGCGGCGTTGGCTGAGAATTTAGGGCGTGAACGTGTGGGTTTTTTGGTGAGGCATCCTAATCAGTCGTTGTATTGGGATTCACCGAGTGTGGGCGATGTATTTTGTGTGAGGGGGAAGTATCGTGGATTGGGGCAATTGAAAGTAAGCTTGAAAGGGACTAATTATAGGCTTGCGCTTGTGGCTAATTGCACAGAGCCGGATCTTATTCCGTGGCTTTATTGGTGCGGAATAAGAGGGTTTCTGCGTTATCGCACGCGATGGAGTCGTTTTGCCAGTTGGTTCGCAAATCAGCATGAAATGCGGCGAGCGGGAGAGTCTGACTATGCGACTGGCCATGCTGTAGAGAATAATTGTGCTATGGCACGCGCACTGGGGTTGACCGTTAAGGAAGAAAAAATCCGTCTGCATATAAATGAACAAAATCCACATGGGGATCGGAACCCTTATTTTATCATTCATCCTGGCGCTTCACGTGAGAGTAAATGCTGGCCCTTGGAGCGTTGGGCAGAAATAGCGCGAAAAGTTTTTTTAAGCACTGGTTGGGATCTCGTGTTGACGGGTAATGAAAGTGAGAAGGCTCTTGCGGAGAGACTTTCCGCTCTATCTCAATCGGATGGGGTCCATCGTGTTTATAATTATTGTGGAGAACTTAGCTTGAGAGAGCTTGCTGCATTGATACGTGATGGGAGGATTTTTTTATCGGGAGATACTGGTCCTTATCATATCGCTGTGGCAGTTGGGACGCCGACGGTTACGTTGTTTGCGCCAACGGATCGAGGTTCTTCAATTGAGGCTTGCGGGCCGAGGGGGGTGGATCCGTCTCGACATCGGGTTGTGCAGACTCGGCGGGTGGGGGAATTGATTAGCTCGATTAGCTTTTCAGAGGTGTGGGATGAAGTAAGAAAGGTATTGGTGTGGCTATGAAAACGGATTCGGTGGTTATTGTGATACCAGCCCGATACGGTTCGACACGGTTTCCGGGTAAACCGTTAGCTTCCATACTCGGGAAGCCTATGATTCAGTGGGTGTGGGAGTCGGTGATTGAAAATCAACATGGGGCGCGTGTGATTGTGGCGACAGATGACGAGAGGATAAAGCGTGTAGTGGAAGGTTTTGGGGGAGAAGTTGTGATGACATCGAGTCTGCATGCAACGGGCACGGATCGGATGGCAGAAGTGGCGCGCACGATTGATGCGGAATGGTGGCTCAACGTTCAAGGAGATGAGCCATTGATTGAGGCGAGGGAGGTTGATAATTTAATTGAGTTTTTAGTGGCGGGGAAGTGGGATATGGTTACACTTGCTCATCCGATCGAGTCTGAGGAGGAGTGGCGAAATCGGGATGTGGTGAAAGTTATATTTCGAGATGATGGGCAAGCGGTTTATTTTTCACGCTCTGAGATTCCCTACGCAAAGAGTTGGCCTGTGCCTGCTGGAAAAGTGTGGAGACATGTCGGTTTGTATGGATATCGGCGAGAGGCGTTGGAGCGGTTTGTCAATACTCCACAGCAGGCTTGGGAGATATGTGAAGGGTTGGAGCAGCTGCGTGCGGTAGCGCTTGGGATGAGGATAGGTGTGATGGGTGTGACGTTTCATGCGTGTGGTGTGGATCGAGAGGAGGACTTGGTTCGTGTAGAGAGGGTTTTGCAGGAGAGGAGACGTGTGTAAGTTGATTAGGGGCTATGGTTTCTTCGACTAAGGATGGCATAGTGCGTCGTAAGCCGGAGTTGGTGTCTCCCGCTGGGAATTGGGAATGTGTGCGGGCTGCGGTAGCTTGTGGTGCAGACGCCGTTTATTTTGGGCTTAAAGATGGTTTTAATGCACGGATGCGTGCTGATAATTTTAGCTTATGCGAACTGAAAACTCTGATGGATTATCTGCATCAGAGGGGAGTTCGAGGTTATCTTGCTTTGAATACCTTGGTTTTTACTGATGAGCTTCCCTTAGCTGTGAGAATCTTGAAAATGGCCGAGGAGAGCGGGGTGGACGCAGTAATTGTGCAAGATATAGGCTTATGCCTTTTGGCGAAGCGTTTTGCTCCGAGTGTGGCTCTGCATACATCGACGCAGATGACTGTGACTTCACCGGAAGGGGTTGAGGTGGTGCGAGAGCTGGGGATTCAACAAGTGGTCTTAGCACGTGAACTTTCGATACGAGAGCTTAGGCGTTTTGGGGGTTGTGGTGTGCCTTTGGAGGTTTTTGTGCACGGGGCACTGTGTGTGGCGTATTCGGGGCAATGTTTAACGAGTGAGGCGCTTGGGCGTCGAAGTGCGAACCGTGGCGAGTGTGCGCAAGCTTGTCGTTTACCTTATCGTCTTTGGGTGGACGGCGAGATTAAGGATCTGGGAGAGAGGCGATATTTGTTGTCTCCCCAGGATTTAGCAGCGATTGATTATATACCTGAGTTAATTGCTGCGGGGATATCTAGTTTCAAGATAGAGGGCAGATTGAAGACGCCTGAGTATGTGGCGGCTATCACTGGTGCTTATCGTTCAGCTATTGACGAGGCATGGAAGAGTATCGAGGCTCAAGTTGTTGAATGTGATAGACGGAGCAAGAATGGGACGAAAGTCAACTATGAGATGGAGATGATGTTTTCGCGAGGACTTTATTCGGGGTGGTTGGAAGGGGTAAATCATCAAAAGCTTGTGCATGGGTTGTATTCGAATAAACGAGGTGCATTTGTTGGTGAGATAGCTGAGGTGAAGGGGAACGGAGTTCGCTTGGTGGGAGTGAAAGTTTCATTAAGGCGAGGTGACGGTGTCTTATTTGACAATGGCGGTGATCAAAGTGATCTTCTGGGAGGTAGAGTTTATCAGGTAAGAGGCGATTGGCTTTTTTTTGAACGAGGGCTGATCAATCAAGCAAAGATCAAGGCGGGCGATAAGGTTTTCAAGACAGATGATCCGCAACTCAGGCGCGAAATTCGTCAACGTTTTGCGAAGGATAAGGAAATCCTAAAAGTATTCATCAAAGCTAATTGGAAATGCTCTGCTGGGAAGCCTGCGGAATTAATTTTTAGTGTGACCGGCGGCTCAGATCAGTGGGAGGTAAGGGTTGTTTCCGATACGATTGTCGTGGCAGCGCGGAATGTGTATTTAACTTCGGAATGTGTCGAGGCGCATGTCGCGCGTCTTGGGGAGACTTGTTTTGCCCTAGAGAGATTTGACTGTCAGATAGAGGGGAAGGTCTTTTTGCCGCTGAGTGAGATTAACCGCATGCGACGTAAGGCGGTTGAGCTTTTGTATCAAATAATGCCATGTGAGGGATGGATTCAATGGGTTTATGAGCGGAGGAAAGAGAAAGCGTTATATTTTGTAAATGAAAACAATTTATCTGATCGAACAGTTAAGGTTATAAAGCAAATCGATTTTATTGGTGTTTGCGGTTTTGAACCTTACGGTGATGGAAGCCATCTTACATGGAGCGTTTTGTGTCGCACGGAGGAACAAGCTGAGGTGGCGGTAGAGTGCGGCTGGAAGCGGATTTACCTTGATTTCGAAGATATACGAAGATATCAGGGGGCAGTCGAAAAACTAAAAGCCCTGGCGAATGGCGATGCAGAAATTTACCTGGCGACGCCGCGGATCCAAAAATCTGGAGAGATAGGTTTTTTTAATGTGATCCATGCAGCGAATCCTGATGGGGTTTTGATAAGAAACTTAGGCGGACTCTTCTTTTTTACACCTAAGTCTAAAACTCATGGGCTGAAATGTATTGGGGATTTTTCTTTAAATGTTGCGAATCCGTGGTCGGCGCGATGGTTTATGGAATGGGGATTAGAGGCGGTGACGGTAAGTTATGATTTAACGTGGGATCAAATTATACGGCTCGCTGAGGCTATGGGAGGTAGAGGGCTTGAGGTCACGCTTCATCAACACATGCCTATGTTTCATATGGAGCATTGTGTGTTTGCAGCCTTTTTGTCCAAGGGCACGGATCATACGAATTGCGGTCGCCCATGCGAGTGTTACCGTGTGGAGCTAGAAGACCGAGTTGGGTTAAGGCACCCTGTGATAGCTGATGTGGGATGCCGGAATACTGTGTTTCATGCGCGGTCGCAGAGTGGGGCTGCCTATTTTTCGGTATTTAAGCAAGCAGGAATTAGGAATTTTAGGATAGAATTATTGAATGAGAGTCGAGCTGAGGCACTTAGGTTGTTGAGGAGTTATGAGGCGTTGCACAGGGGGGGAAAGACGGCTGAATGTTTAATTCGGGAACTTTCGGCGATAAACGGGGTTGGGGTTGTGAGGGGCACTTTTGAGGATAGGGAGTTTAGTAGGTAGAGATAATTTAAAAAAAGGCTTGATTGCGTTTGGGCTCTTGGCATTGTTTCAATCTCTCACAGCCGGACTTCTGAGGGCTTCGAGCTAAGCTTACGGAAGTGTTGAAGTATGGCGTGCAGGGGTTTCTGAGTGGTTCAGGAACTTCTGGTGCACTGAAAAGCTGTGGGGAAATAGAGTTTGCCTATGCCTACGATTAATCAATTAGTGCGGAAGGGGCGTAAGAAGGTCAGAGCGAAGACCAAGGCTCCTGCTTTGGACAAGTGTCCACAACGACGTGGGGTGTGTGTGCAAGTGATGACTCGCACGCCCAAAAAGCCGAATTCAGCATTGCGCAAAGTTGCTAAAGTGCGTTTGACTAACGGGAATGAAGTGATTGCTTATATTCCTGGGGAGGGGCACAATCTTCAGGAGCATTCTATTGTTTTAGTGCGTGGCGGTCGTGTTAAAGATTTGCCTGGGGTGCGTTACCACATAGTCCGTGGAACGCTGGATGCGCTTGGAGCGGCGGGACCGAGTAACACTAATAAGCTTACCCGTAATGTCTCACGTAGTAAATATGGTGTGAAGAAACCTAAAGCTGGAGGTGCATCGGCTGCTCCGGCTAGTAAAGGAGCGAAGAAGTAAATTGAGTATTGGTATATGGCAAGACGTCGCAGAGCAATACGCCGGCAGATAGAGCCTGATCCGAAGTTTGAGTCAGTTAACGTTGCGCTTTTGATTAATAAGGTCATGCGCTGTGGGAAAAAGACCTTGGCGCAGCGTATCGTCTACAAAGCGATTGATTTGATTAATGAAAAAAACAAGGACGGAGATCCACTTGAGATTGTAAACCGTGCAATAGAAAACGTTAAGCCGCGGGTTGAGGTTAAAAGCCGACGAATTGGAGGTGCGACCTATCAAGTGCCTGTCGAAGTTGCTCCTGAGAGACAGCTGTCGTTAGCCATGCGATGGATAGTGAGTTTCGCCGATAAACGTAAGGGGGTGCCGATGTATGAGGCTTTGGCGTCTGAGCTGCTAGATGCAGCGGCTGGCCAAGGTAGCGCGATCAAGAAACGTGATGATGTTCACAAGATGGCACAGGCTAATCGTGCGTTTGCTCATTTGCGATTTAAGTAGAGAGACAGTGTATGAGTGGTTCAGTTTCAAATCCAAATTCACCTAAACGCGCTTATCCTTTGGAAAGGACGCGTAATATCGGCATTTGTGCACATATTGATGCTGGGAAGACAACCACTACTGAACGCATTTTATTTTACACAGGGAGTATTCATAAAATGGGAGAGGTGCACGAAGGCACTACGGTTACGGATTGGATGGAACAGGAGCGTGAGCGCGGAATCACGATTACGAGTGCTGCTACGACCTGTTTCTGGCCTGTTCGCAAGGAGGAAGGTTTATATAAGATCTTTGAAGGCCAGAAGTTCAGAATAAATATTATAGACACTCCCGGACACGTAGACTTTACAGCAGAGGTTGAGCGGTCGTTGCGTGTGCTCGATGGAGCGATTGCAGTTTTTTGTGGAGTTGCGGGGGTGCAACCTCAATCGGAGACGGTGTGGAGGCAGGCGAATAAGTATAACGTGCCTAGAATTGCATTTGTTAATAAAATGGATCGTGTCGGTGCAAATTTTGAGAACGCCATAAACGATATGCGCACCAAGCTTGGTGCTAACGCATGGCCCGTTCTCATTCCATTAGGGAAAGAAAACGAACTTTGCGGTCAGATAGACGTAATTAATCAAAAAGCGATTATATATTCAGATGATGATGTCCTTGGGTCCACTTACCAGGTTACTGAAATTCCGAATGAGTATAAGGCCGTGGCTGAAAAAGCCTTAGAGGATCTTATAGAAGCTGTGGCAAACTTAGATGATGAAATTGGGACATTGTTTTTAGAAGAAAAGAAACCCACGCCTCAACAACTTAAGCAAGCCATACGCCGCTTGACTATCGGATTAAAATTTGTGCCAGTAATTGGTGGCGCTGCTTTTAAGAATAAAGGTATCCAAAGTTTGATCGAGTCAGTGGTGGATTATTTGCCGAGCCCGCTAGATATTCCGCCTGCAAGAGGGGTTAACAAAGATACTTCTGAACCTTTAGAGGCTAAGGCAGATGATAATGGGAAGTTTGCTTCATTGGCTTTCAAGCTTTGGACGGATCCGTTTGTCGGCAAACTTGTCTTTTTCCGGGTTTATTCAGGGAAACTTTCAAAAGGGGACGTAGTCGTCAATACACGGACTGGTAAGAGAGAGCGAGTGTCGCGAATCATCCAGGTGCAAGCAGATAAAAAGGATGATATAGAAACGGTCTATTCGGGAGATATTGCTGCGTTAGTAGGCGTGAAAAACATCACAACGGGGGATACACTTGCAGCCGAAGATTTTCCTATAAGTCTTGAACCGCCGTCTTTCCCGGAGCCAGTTATTTCTATGGCTGTTGAACCCAAAACTAAAGCTGATCGGGAGAAGATGGCAGAAGGTCTCTCCCGGTTGATGGAGGAAGATCCGACATTTCGAGTTTCAACGAATGAGGAGACTGGTCAGACTATCATTGCCGGAATGGGTGAGCTGCATCTTGATATCATTTTGGATCGGATGCGCAGGGAATTTAATGTGCAGACCATTGCGGGGGCACCTCAGATTGCTTATAGAGAGACTATTTTGAAGCCTGCGGACGGTGAGGGTAAGTTAATCAAGCAAACGGGTGGACGTGGTCAATACGGACATGTGTGTATCAGAGTTGAGCCTAACGGGCGAGGTAAAGGAGTTGTTATAGAAAACAAGATCGTCGGCGGGGTGATTCCTAAAGAGTATATTCCTGCTGTGAAAAAGGGGTTAGAGGAGGGATTACTGAATGGGGTGGTTAACGGAAGCCCTGTTATTGATATAAAGATAGACATTGTGTTTGGAAGTTATCATGAGGTTGATTCAAGCGAGTTGGCTTTCAAAATGGCAGCGATATTTGCATTGAAAGATGCGTTGAAGAAGGCCAATTCTATACTGCTTGAGCCTATCATGAAAGTCGAAGTTTCTACACCGGATGAGTTTCAGGGGGATATATTGGGTGATCTTAATCGTCGCCGTGGAAAAATCATTAACGTAGAGACGAAGGGAAACACTTCAATTATACACGCTGAAGTGCCTTTGGCTGAAATGTTTGGATATGTGAATACTATTCGATCGCTGTCTAAGGGACGTGCAGCCTATTCGATGGAGCCTTCACATTTTGAACAAGTGCCCGCACAGATCGTGGCACAGATCACGGATGCAAATAAGAAAAACTAAAGAGTATTTTATATATGGCTACACCTAGAATCAGAATTCGTCTAAAGGCGTTTGACTACCGACTCCTAGATCGGGCTTCGAATGAGATTGCGGAGACTGCACGGAGAACAGGTTCCGCTGTGGCGGGGCCTATCCCGCTTCCCACCAAAATCGAGCGCTACACAGTGAACCGCTCTCCGCATGTTGATAAGAAAAGTATGGATACTTTTGAGTTGAGGACGCATAAGCGGTTGATTGATATTATTGATCCCACTTCTAAGACTGTAGATGAGCTTAAAAAGCTTAACTTGCCTGCAGGAGTAGACATCACCATTAAGATATAGAGATCGAGCTAAATATGAAGATAGGTATACTAGGTAAAAAACTAGGCATGACGAGGGTGTATGATGCCAAGGGGGTGATACGGCCGGTTACGGCAATTTTAGCGGAGCCGAATACTGTCTTGGCGGTGCGAACTGTTGAAAAGGATGGCTACTCAGCAGTGCAGCTGGGTGTTTTTGATCAGAAAGAAACACGTGCTTCTAAGCCCCTGATTGGTCATTGCAAGAAAGCGAATGCGGCACCTAAACGTTTTATCCGTGAGTTCCCCATAGATCCGAAAGATGATTTAGACAAAGTGAATTTGGGGGACGTTGTGAGTGTGGATCGTTTCAAAGTCGGGATGTGGGTAGACGTGATCGGCCGAACGAAAGGGAAAGGCTTTCAAGGAGTTGTTAAAAAACATAACTTTTCTGGTCAGCCGGCATCCCACGGCTCGAAGATGCATCGGCGCAATGGGGCAATCGGTGAACGTTCAACTCCAGGGCGTGTATTTAAAAATCATGGGATGCCCGGGCATCTGGGAAATGAGCGTAAGACTGTACAGAATCTTGAGGTGATCCAAGTCCGCCCTGAGGATAATATTATACTAGTCGCGGGTGCAGTCCCTGGAGCAAGGGGAAGCCATGTAGTCATTCGGCCTGCAATCAAGGGACAGCCACGACCTAAAATACAGCCTAAGAAGGCCGCTAAAAAAGCTGAGACAAAGCCTGCCAAAAAGTAATTGATTCCATGAAGACCCAAACTCTCACATTGGAACAAGCTAGCCAACTTTTGGACGTTCCCCTCATCCCGAATCGGAAAGGGACGCAGACTCTTCTTGAGGTGGTCACAGCATATCGTGCAAACCGGCGTCAAGGCACGCGAGCTACAAAGACGAAAGGCACTGTCCAGAAATCAGGAAAGAAACCGTGGCGCCAGAAGGGGACAGGGCGTGCACGAGCCGGGTATGTCGCTTCACCGATTTGGAGAGGAGGCGGAGTTGTATTTGGGCCACAGCCGCGCGATTTCTCGAAGAAGATCCCTAAGCGTGTGAAGAAATTTGCACTTAAAAAAGCATTCAGCATGCGGGTAATGGATGGGGCTGTGAGCTTGAGTTCTCCCATAGAATTAAAAAATCCAAAGACGAAGGAACTCCTTTCGATACTCGATCCTCTAAATTTGAAAGGTCGGACCTTGATTATCGTTGGAAAAATGGATCCGAAGCTCTATTTAGCAGCGCGTAACGTTCCGACACTTGGGGTTACCGATGCAGATCAATGTAATGCAGAGGATTTGATTTCATATCATAACATTATCATTACCGAAGAGGCAATGGGCAAGATAGCAGCACGATTAAAGAAATAAAAGATTATGCGAGATCCTTACGAGATTATACGAAGACCTCGGATTACGGAAAAAGGCACTGCTGCGGCAAAGGCCAGCAACAGTTACGTCTTTGAGGTAGATCGTTCAGCCAATAAATTGGAAATTAAAAAGGCAATTAAAGCTCTATTTAATAAAGATGTTGAGCGAGTAAATATTGTTGTGGTAAAAGGCAAGACCAAGCGAACTCGTAACGGGCTTATACGTCAAACGCCAAAGTTTAAGAAGGCTTATGTGAAGCTAAAAGAAGGGCAAACAATTGAATTCATTTAGAGTAAAAGGAGAAGGAATAATATGGGATTAAAAAAATTTCGTCCATTGACACCGTCCTTGCGTTTTACAGAGCTCGATGATTTTTCGGACATCACGACAGATAAGCCTTATCGTCCGTTGACGATTGCGCGTCGCAAGACTGGAGGTAGAAATAATTACGGGCGTATTACGTGCCGGCACATCGGAGGCGGGCATAAACAACGCATACGGGTTATAGATTTCAAACGCGACAAACATGGCATACCAGCTGAAGTAAAAACAATCGAATACGATCCCATACGCACCGCACGCATCGCTTTAGTGGAATACAAAGATGGCGAAAAGCGCTACATTATTGCACCTAACGGACTAACTGTCGGACAAACCATAATGAGTGGCCCAGACTGCGAGCCTACGGTGGGAAATGCTCTTCCTTTAGAAAAAATTCCCCTGGGCACAGTGATACATAATATAGAAATGATTCCGGGCCGCGGAGCTCAGATTTGTCGTTCAGCTGGGTCCTCAGCTACGCTCATGGCTCTGGATGCCGGCTATGCAAATATTCGCATGCCGTCAGGTGAAATCCGGAAGATCCATGCGAAATGTTACGCAACAATAGGTCAAGTCTCAAATATCGACCACTTTAACCAGTCGCTTGGTAAAGCGGGTAGGAAGCGGTGGCTAGGGATACGACCTACTGTCAGAGGGATGGCCATGAATCCAGTTGATCATCCGAACGGTGGGGGGCAGGGTAAAAGTAAAGGAGGAGGGGGACGTCAGCATCTTGTCTCGCCTTGGGGGCAACTTGCTAAGGGACTGAAGACACGTCGTAAGCACAAAATTTCTGACAAATTTATTGTGCAAGACCGTCGCAAGAAGTAAACCTAGATAACAAGCCTATGGGTAGAAGTCTTAAAAAAGGTCCATTTGTAGATGATCATCTTCTGGAGAAAATAGAGAAGATGAACAACTCTGGAGTAAAGAAGCCAATAAAGACTTGGTCTCGCAGGTCAATGATTACGCCGGATTTTGTCGGCCACACTTTTCTTGTGCACAACGGCAAGATATTCCATTCAGTTTTTGTGACGGAGAACATGGTCGGGCATCGGCTTGGAGAGTTTTCGCCAACCCGAACCTTTAAGAAGCACGGAGCGCATACTGAAAAGGCTGTTGCTAAGTAGAAATAATTTTTCGAAAAGAATTGCTTGCTATTCTTTTGGAATAGCTATAGCATGCGCGCCTTTGCTGTGCCTTGCGCAAGCTGGGCGCACCGAGGAAGCTCGATCTTCTTCGGAACGTTCTTTGAAGCCGGAAGAAGGCGCTTCACAGGGAACGTCTTTGCACGATGATTCGGCTGCAAAGGTGAGTTCTAGTGAAGCGGATCCTTCTTCGATTCCAACACTCAATAAACTATCCACTGATGGGGCAAGAGACGCCCGGGAGGATCTGCAAATTCCTATCTTGGGAGTGACCGAGGATAGTATTGAGAGTAAAGCCGAAGCGATTGCTCGGTCGGTGCAAGATGCACTGCAGGCGGTAGATGTGCCCCGCGATAGTCTGGAGTTGATGAATTACGATCAGCTTCTGGCCTATGCGCATCGCCTTAGAGATGCGCTTATATTGGCTAATGCTGAGGCGGAGTTTTTTCGTCAACAATGGCAACAACAACGCCTGGCAAATGAAGCTATGGGCATTGATATTCTCACTGGAGATGCTCAAGCTTTACAGCAACGGCTCGTGCAAGCTGTTAAAGAATTATACAATACAGAACAAGAGCGGCGTCAGGCGATCAAAGCCCTTGATGAATTGTCAAAAGCTAGTCTAAATTTGATTCGTTCGGGTTCAGGTTATAACCCGATGCTGCGGGCACAGTTTGAACAGACTTATCGCAGTGCACAAAGATTAATTGAAGGGAAAGGGGCTAGCCCTATACCGATGGCACAAAGCCTAGCAGATGCGCAAATTGTCGGCGTTAACCTTGATCTTAAGACGGTGATTATCAACGTCGGATCAAGCCATGGAGTCGAAGTAGGCATGCCCTTCTACGTGCTTCGAAATGATATAGTAATTGGCAGTATCAAGGTCTTGCAGACCCGTGAGACTATCTCTGCTGCTGTGATTGAGGAAGTGAGAGGAAACGAAATCTTCAAAACGAAAGATCGAGTGATTCTCGCTGTCCAAAAAGCAGAGGCTAAGCTGCCATCCGATAAGCTCAAAATTCCGAAAAAGAAATTTTCCAATACAAAATAAAAAGTATGGAAGTGAAATCTATTTACCGTTACGCGCGTATCTCAGCATTCAAAGCTCGAGATGTCGCTCGTGCTATACAAGGAGAGCCTGCTATTCTTGCATTGCGGCGGCTTGAATATTATCCTAAGAAAGCAGCGCGTCTGATCTACCAGACGCTGAAATCAGCGATCGCAAATGCAGAGAATAATCATAATCTGCTGCCTGAGACGCTCTACATTCGCGAGGCAACTATTGGTGAAGGGCCGAGTTTCAAACGTTACCAACCCAAAGCGCGAGGCAGTGCTGGGCCAATAATAAAGCGCACGAGTCATATCCGCATTGTGCTGACGGACCAGCCTCCAGTAACTAAGCCGTCAGCAAGCAAATCCAAAAAGTCAACGAAAAAAACTGAATCATCTGACACTTCAAACTAAGTAGCTGAATAAACTATGGGACAAAAAGTTAACCCAATCGGTTTTCGAGTCGGCGTCCATCGCAACTGGCGCTCTATGTGGTATGCAAATAAAAAGCAATTCTCGGAATTTCTCATCGAGGATTACCGCATTCGCCAGTTCTTGAAGAAGAAGCTTCGTGAAGCAGCGGTCTCTAAAGTCTTCATCGAGCGATCTGGTAATCGTCTTCGAGTGAATATCTTTTCGGCACGACCTGGGCTTGTGATCGGGAGAAAGGCAGCTGAACTCGACAATCTTAAAAGGATGATTGCTGAGATTGTTGATCCCTCGCGTGAGATTTTCGTAGAGGTGAAGGAAGTTAAGACTCCTGAGCTCGATGCGCAACTGGTTGCAGAGAATATCGCGATGCAAATCGAACGGCGTATTTCACACCGACGAGCTATGAAAAAAGCTGTGCAATCCGCTCAAGAAGCTGGTGCTATCGGAATTCGTGTTAAAGTGTCTGGACGTCTTGGTGGCGCTGAGATTGCACGTTCTGAGCAATACCTCGAAGGGAAAGTTCCATTACACACACTTCGAGCAGATGTGGATTATGGATTTGCTGAAGCCAATACAGTGGCTGGCAAAATTGGAATCAAAGTCTGGATTTGTCGGAAGGAGGATGTCTTATTGACAGTGTAACGTTATGGCAATGTTACCCAAACGCGTAAAGTATCGAAAGAGTCAACGAGGGAGTCGCGCAGGAAACGCAACTCGTGGAACAACGATAGCCTTTGGATCCTATGCCCTGCAGGCACTTGGGCGGGGGTGGATTAAAAATACACAACTTGAGGCGGCTCGTGTCGCCATCACTCGGAATATGCGGCGTAAGGGCAAGCTATGGATCCGCGTCTTTCCTGACAAATCAGTCACTAAGCGTCCCCCTGAGACTCGTATGGGTAAGGGGAAAGGAGCACCTGAATTTTGGGTGGCAGTCGTAAGGCCGGGGAATATCCTCTTTGAATTGGACGGGCTTACTGAGGCTGCTGCGAGGGAGTGTTTCCGTCTTGCAGCCAGCAAGTTATCTGTGCGAACGCGTTTTATTGATCGCACTACTCAACTTGGATATTAACCCAACTTTACAAGACATATGAAGCTCCAGGAATTACGCGCGCTATCTGATGCAGAGATAAGAAGTAAATGCCAGGAGGCTAGACAAGAGCTGTTTAACCTTCGGATACAGAAAGTCACAGGGCAGCTGGAGAAGCCACATCGCATTAGAGAGCTTAAAAAGATTATTGCACGTGGGAAAACTATCTTGAGGGAACGAGAGCTTAAGAAAACGTAAAAAAAGTGATGCAAAACTTGGCAGTATCATCTACACTTTCTCCCCCTCGAACGAAGTAAAGTTTGGTTATGAATAATGACAATATCGATGTCCCAGCTTCGGCAACGACGCGCAAGCCTGTAGTAAAAGAGCGCGTTGGAGAGGTTATCTCTGATAAAATGGACAAGACGATTGTCGTGAGGGTAGCTCGTCGGATTGCACATCCTCGCTACCGTAAAATTATCACGGTGCATAAGAACTACTATGCGCATGATGAGAAGAATGAAGCGCGGGTAGGTGATATTGTAAGAATTCGTGAGACACGACCGCTGAGTCGCCTCAAGCGATGGCAGCTTGTGTCTATTGACAAAAAGGCAGAACCCTCTTCTTCGACAGTTCAGGAGGTAAATCTATGATTCAGATTCGTTCATGGCTCACTGTTGCTGATAACACAGGCGCAAAGCAAGCAACTATGATTGGTGTGGTAGGCCGAAAATCTCTTACTGCACGCGTCGGAGACATCATAACGGCCAACATTAAAGAAGCAGCTCCAGATGGCACGGTGAAAAAGAGTGATGTAGTCCGTGCAGTAGTGGTGCGCACAAAGCATCCGATTCGACGTAGCGACGGTTCGTATCTTCGCTTTGACTCCAACGCGATTGTGGTGATAGATAAGGATATGAATCCCCGTGGCACGCGTATTTTTGGTCCAGTTGCAAGGGAGCTGCGTGATAAGAACTTTATGAAAATTATCTCTCTTGCACCAGAGGTCGTCTGATAGCTCTATGAATCGTATGAGAAAAGCGCAGCTAGCTCCCAGGCGGCACCGTGTTCACGTCAAGAAAGGTCAAGAGGTGATTGTTATATCCGGTGTTCACAAAAATAAGAAAGGCAAAGTGCTGGAGGTGCTTACTAAGAAGAACCGTGTGATCGTCGAAGGAGTAAATATTGTCACGAAGGCAGTTAAGCCCAACCCAAAAAATCCTAAGGGCGGTTTTGTGCAACGAGAAGCGCCAATCCACGCCTCAAAGGTCATGGATGTTAAAAAATACGAAGAGCGATTTCAAAGAAAAAGAGCAGCCAAATCTAAATAACTGGTTGAGTTATGAACGCTAGGGCAAATTTTGATCGCCTTTATCGAGAAAAAATCGTTCCAAGCTTAATGGAGTCTGGGCGTTATTCCAACATTAACGAAATACCTAAGATCGAGAAGATTGTTGTAAATTGTTGCATCGGCTCGACGGAAGAAAAGACAGCTCTTGAAGACGCTGAAAAAGATATAGCTGCGATAACTGGTCAAAAACCTGTGCAAACAAAAGCGAAGAAAGCCATATCCAACTTTAAGCTCAAGAAAAATCAACCGATTGGCCTAAAAGTGACTTTACGCGGGCGGATGATGTATGAGTTTATGGAGCGGCTCATTGTAATGGCGCTTCCTCGTATTCGTGATTTTCGAGGGGTCTCTGCACGAGCATTTGACGGTCACGGAAATTATACCCTGGGTATCAAAGATCATACGATATTTCCAGAAATTGAGCTCGATAAAGTTAAAAGAAATATAGGGATGGACATCACATTCGTAACTACGGCAAGGAATGACGAGCGGGCTAAGGAGTTATTACAGCTCTTCGGCATGCCTTTTTCCGATCGAAATAGAAATCTACAAACTACTGCTAAATAAACCAAACACCTACGTTCTTATGGCTAAGAAATCCTGGATCGCTAAACAAAAACGCACACCCAAGTTTAGGACGCGCGCTTATAACCGCTGCAAAATTTCTGGCCGTCGTAGGGCCTATATCCGTAAATTTGGGGTCAGCCGTATACAATTTAGGGAGCTCGCCCAGTGGGGGGAAATACCAGGCGTAATGAAAGCAAGTTGGTAGAACCAGATAAGGCTATGCAAACCGATCCCATATCTGACTTCATTACTTGCCTCCGTAACGCGGTGCGAGCACATCTAGTTGAAGTTACAGTTCCCCATTCCCGCGTAAAAGGGCAAATTGCCCGAGTCTTAAAAGAAGAGGGTTACCTGAGTGATGTTGAGATCATACCCAACGGCAAAAAGCCGCTTCTCAAAGTCCGTCTTCGAGTGGAAGGTAAGAGATACGCGCTCACGGACATTCAACGTGAAAGTAAGCCTGGCCTTCGACGTTACGTCTCCTGCAAGGAAATACCTCGAGTTCTAGGTGGTATGGGTATTGCAGTATTATCAACTCCTAAAGGCATCATAACTGGCCATAAAGCTAAAAAATTAGGGTTAGGAGGAGAATTACTACTCACCGTCCATTAATTGATTGTAATCTATGTCTCGAATAGGCAAGAAACCGATAGAGATCCCGAGTGACGTAAAACTGAACGTCATAGATAACCTTGTGAATATCGAAGGACCGAAAGGTAAACTCAGTTACACATTGCCTCCTCAAATTACCCTTAAACTCGATGGATCACGTGCTTACCTAGAAAATAAAGGAGAAACCCGTCAGCACAAAGCTTGGCATGGGCTCGCTCGAGCTATAATTGCTAATCATATTATTGGTGTGCGACAGGGTTTCAAAAAAGATCTTCAAATCGAAGGAGTGGGATTTAAGTCAGCGGTTCAAGGCAAGACACTGGTCCTCAATCTTGGTTTTTCCCACCCAATCAACTATGAGATTCCGGAAGGGATAAAGATAACCGTCACGGATAGCGTGAACATCAGTGTCGAAGGCATAGATAAGCAGAAAGTGGGAGCTGTTGCTGCTGACATCAGGAGATTTTATCCTCCAGAACCCTATAAAGGGAAGGGCATACGCTACGTCGGTGAATATATCCGTCGCAAACAAGGGAAAACAGCTCAAAGCAAATAACCTCGTTCATATCATATGCGCATATCCCGTCGCATTGTTCGCAAACGCATCCACAAAAGAATTCGAAAAAAAATCAGTGGCACCGCAAAGCGCCCACGCCTTAGTGTGGCTTTTTCTGGCAAGCACATCTACACTCAGATCATCAATGATGAAGCCGGCGTGACCTTAGCGAGTGCGGCTACTACTGAAAAGGAACTACGCGCAAAAAAATTATCTGCCAACGTCAATAGCGCAAGGGTCATTGGCACCCTTATTGCTCAGCGAGCAAAAGAAAAAAACATCCATCAAGTCGTTTTTGACCGAGGCGGATTTATCTACCATGGAAAAGTTAAAGCGCTCGCCGATGCGGCACGTGAGGCTGGATTAGAATTTTAAAAGTTAATTCATATGCCTAACCCTACTCAAGACATCGAATCCACTGTAAATACAGAAACACTTAATGAAGGCATTGAAAATGCGGCTTTAATCTCAGAGCCGAATGCCGAGACATCTGATTCTCTCTCTAAGAATCGGAAAAACAATTCGCGCAACAATCGCACGCGAAATTCTCGAACCACCGATCGTTCTAACCGGGCTCCCACATCGGAGTTAATAGATAAAGTTGTTCACATCAATCGCACCACGAAAGTTGTCAAGGGCGGTCGGCGCTTCGGATTTAGCGCTCTAGTCGTAGTCGGTGATCGCAAAGGTAAAGTCGGGGTGGGCTTTGGTAAAGCCAATGAGGTTGCTGACGCCGTTCGCAAGGCGACTGAGAATGCGACCAAAAGGCTCTATGATATTGTGCTCAAGGATGGCACTATTCCTCACGCCGTAGAGGCACACTTTGATGGAGGTTACGTTCTGCTTCGTCCTGCATCTCCTGGGACGGGTATTATCGCTGGAGCAGGAGTCAGAGCAGTCTGTGAAGCTGCAGGAGTGCGAGATGTGTTAGCTAAATCGCTTGGGTCAGCTAACCCGTTTAATGTTGTCCACGCCACTCTTCATGCGCTCTGCAGGTTGAGATCTCCGGAGGAGATCTACACCCTTAGGGGAAAAAAGTGGAAAGCCTCTTCATCGATATCGTCTGATAACCACACGAACGATTCGTCATCTCAATCTACTCCATAAACCATAATCTCGGATTCGTGTCTATGAAACTTCCACAACTCAGCAACAAACCTGGTGCTCGACACCGCAAAAAACGACTCGGATGTGGCGAAAGCTCTGGTCACGGCAAGACTAGCGGAAAAGGACATAAAGGCCAAAAGGCTCGATCGGGTGGGAGCATACGATTGGGATTTGAAGGGGGGCAGATGCCCCTCATACGCCGCATTCCTAAGAGAGGGTTTAACAATGCACGGTTTGCTACTCGATACGCGCCCGTTAACTTAAAAGCGATAGAGGAACGCGGACTTACGGGGATAATAGATGAAGCGGTTCTCCGTCAACATGGACTTGTGAATGGCCGTTGGGATGGCGTCAAAATTCTAGCTCAAGGAGAAATAAAGCAACCGCTTCAATTCAAAGTTCATGCTGTCAGTGCAGCGGCGCGAGCTAAGATAGAAGCCGTGGGAGGAACGGTCGAAATTATTTCGAAATAACTTCTCCTGAATATCCATGTTTTCGGCTTTTTCAAATTGCTTCAAGATTCCAGAGCTTCGCCAACGCATCCTCTTTACTCTTGCGGTGATAGTTATCGCACGGGTCGGGGCTGCGATACCGGTGCCCGGTGTTAACTCCACGATATTGGGAATGTTCTTTGAGAGTGTTGTTGATCAACAAGCTCAAGGCTCAGTCATTGGTCTTTTCAATCTTTTCAGCGGGGGAGCGCTTGAAAACTGCGCTATTTTTTCTCTCAGTGTAATGCCCTACATCACTGCAAGCATCATGATGCAACTTCTCACGGCAATCGTGCCTAGTCTCGGCAAACTTTCGAGAGAAGAAGGGGGGCGTCAGAAAATCACTCAGTATTCGCGCCTCTTGACGCTTGTTTTTTGCGTTTTCCAAGGCTACCTTTTGGCCATTGGTTTTGAAAAGCCCGAAAGCATTCCACTTCTCAAAGGGATTCAAGAGATCATCCTGAGAGAAGGGACACCCTTGGTTTCTGATTCTGGCCCGCTTTTTCGGTTTACTACAATTCTTAGCTTAACGACTGGCACCATGCTCCTCATGTGGCTGGGAGAACAAATCACTGATAAGGGAATAGGAAACGGCATCTCAATTATCATTACCGTAGGTATCCTTGCTCAGCTTCCTGCAGCGCTGATCCAAGCTTGGAATAAAATCACGGCAGGAAGTGTTGTGACGAGCCCCCTTTTAGTTGTCGCACTACTCGGTTTTCTTTTTGCCGTCATTGCTGCCACCGTCGCTATCACACAAGCAATACGGAAGGTTACAGTCCAATATGCTAAACAAATACGCGGAAACAAAATTTTCGGAGGCCAGTCTTCCTATCTTCCTCTGAAGCTGAATTATGCAGGTGTGATGCCAGTGATTTTTGCACAATCTATCATTCTCTTTCCGAGCACAGTTCTAAGCATCATTCCAAACATGCCCATCGGCATTCAGCAATTCATCAATAACCTCACCCACGGCTGGATGTATTACGTCCTCTATGGGCTAATGATCTTTTTCTTCTCCTATTTCTGGGTAGCGATGGTCTTTAATCCTGTTCAGATCGCAGAAGATCTTAAGAAGAACAATGGAGCTATCCCGGGTGTGCGTCCAGGAGAAGGCACTGCTATGTTCCTTGATCATGCTATGACGCGGCTAACCTTTGCTGGCGCTGTTTTTCTTGCCTTCATTGCCATCTTGCCATTAATCATCCATCATAATCTTAAAATCCCCAACGTCACGGCTCAATTCTTCGGAGGCACAAGTCTCCTGATTGTGGTGGGAGTAGTGCTAGACGTCATGAGGCAAATGGAAACCTACCTTCTCCAACGTCATTATGACGGTTTCCTCAAAAAGGGGCGTATCCGCGGGCGTTCTGCGTTTCAAGCCACTACACAAAGCCGGACTGTCGACGATACTACACTGGTGTGGATTTACGCGCTGATTGGTATCCTCGTCATAGCTGGCATCACCATCGCGCTTTCTAGCAAGTAAACACACATCCTTTCATCCCCCACATGGCACAAATTCCAATAAAGCGCGAACCAGAAATCCAAGCCATGCGAGAAAGCGGAGCCCTGGCAGCGACCATCCTTGAGCAACTCAAAAATCTTCTCGCTCCAGGAGTCACTACGCGTGAGATTGATCAGGCTGCTGCTGACCTTATGCGCGAATACGGCGTTAAAAGCGCGTTCTACGGTTATCGAAAGTTTCCCGGCCACATCTGCATAGGCATCAATGAAGAAGTCGTCCACGGTATCGGCAGCTCGCGCCGCATCCAATATGGCGACATTGTAAAAATAGATGTCGGCATCCTGCATAACGGGTGGATAGGAGACACCGCGGCGACCATTCCCATCGGAGAAATTTCCGCCGACATCGCGCGACTCATCACAGCGACTGAAGAAGCTCTCTATCACGGCATTGCTGCGGCGCGCGCAGGGGCTCGGGTGGGAGATATATCTCATAGCATTGAATCTTATATCAAAAAACACCGCTTCTCCGTCGTAAGAGAATTTGTCGGGCATGGCGTCGGTCGTCACATTCATGAAGAGCCTCAAGTGCCAAATTTTGGTCAACCTCACACAGGTCCTATACTCAAGCCTGGAATGACACTGGCCATCGAGCCGATGGTAAACTTAGGCACGCCAGATGTTCGCATCCTCGCTGATGGATGGACAGCTGTCACTCGAGATGGACTTCCATCAGCTCATTTTGAACACACCATTGTCATCACCGAAAAAGAAGCGGAGATCCTCACATGTCTGCCAACTCAGAAAATATCCAAATCGAAGGCACCGTCGTTGAAGTCATGAATCACAACCTTCTACGCGTAAGCCTTTCGAACGGTCATCGCATTCTCTGCCATGCTGCAGGGGAAATGCGGTTAAATTTTATAAAAGTCTTGCCCGGCGATAAAGTTTTGGTAGAACTTTCACCCTATGATTTGACCCGAGGTCGTGTCATCAGTAGAAAGTAATCTCAATTTCAAACCACAATACCATGAAAGTCCGCGCATCCGTCAAAAGAAAGACAGCTGATTGTCAAATCGTCCGACGCAAAGGGCGAATCTACGTTATTAATAAAAAGAACCCTCGCCTCAAAAAGAGGCAAGGGTAACCTCGACCTTATATTTTATGCCAAGAATATTTGGAGTAGAAATTCCTGGTGACAAAAAAATAGTTGCCTCTTTGCCCTACATATACGGCATCGGTCGCGCTCGTGCCCGGATCATTTGCGAACAAGCAGAGATCAACCCCGACATTCGCGCCAAAGACCTCACGGACTCACAAATCAACCGAATCATTAGAGTTGTCCAAGAGAATAAATACGTAATTGAAGGCGATCTACGGCGTGAAATCCAACAAAACCTCAAACGCCTCCAAGCAATCGGCTGCTACCGCGGCATCCGCCATCGTCGCGGTCTTCCTGTTCGCGGTCAACGCACCTCGACCAACGCTCGCACTCGCAAAGGTCCTCGCAAGACGGTCGGTGTGCAGCGCAACAAAGATGCCAAGAGAGGCAAAGTCTAATACTAATTCCCCTTCAAGCCTATGTCTGAAGAGACTCCATCTCCCTCAACACCTGAGACATCGAATAAGCCATCCAAAACAACCAAGTCCAGCAAATCATCGAAGTCCAGTAAGGCGGCCAAGAAAGCAGATGCCAAAGTTGAAGCTACGCCGCCTGTGGTTGAAGAAGTTAGCCCGCTTACAGCAGCAGATTTGCTAGGTGAGACGCCTGAAAAAATCAAAATTGCAAAGGTAAAAGGAGCTAAAAACGTCACTACAGGGATTGCTCATATACTCGCCACATTCAACAACACGATTGTCACGCTTACAGATCTTAATGGTAATGTGATAGCCTGGTCGAGCGCAGGCAAATGTGGATTTCGTGGGTCGAAAAAGTCCACGGCTTATGTGGCTCAAGTTGTCGCGCAAGATGCTTGCAAGCGTGCAATGGCTCATGGACTGCGTGAAGTGCAAGTGCGCGTCAAAGGCCCGGGGTCAGGCCGTGAATCGGCGATCCGTGCCATTCAATCAGTTGGCATTGAAATTACCTCTATCGTCGACACGACGCCCATCCCCCACAATGGATGCCGTCCACGGAAACCACGTCGCGTGTAATTAACGAACGTTATACACAAATTAACCTATGGCTCGTTATACAGGACCTCGCACCAAGAAAAGCCGCCGTTTCGGCGCTGCTTTGTTTGGCCCTCATAAAGCACTTGAACGTCGCAACTATCCTCCGGGCGTTCACGGTATCAAAGGCCGCAAGAAGCAATCAGATTATGCCGTTGCCCTCGGAGAGAAGCAAAAGTTGCGTTACACTTATGGCATTCTTGAAAGGCAATTCCGACGCTATTTTGAGATTGCATCGAGAAAGCGCGGTGTCACTGGTGATATTTTGCTTCAACTTTTGGAAACTCGACTGGACAATGTTGTTTTCCGTCTTGGCCTAGCGAGCTCTCGACGTGCAGCGCGGCAATTCGTCTTACACCGCCACATCCTCGTCAATGGCCGAGTGGTGAATATTCCCAGCTTTCAGGTTAAAACAGGAGACGTCATTGAAGTCCGCGATCGTCCTAAATCTCGTGCATATGCTGCGCGTAGCCTCGAAGCGATGCAGCTTTCTCCTGTGCCCGACTGGCTAGTGATTGATAAAGAGCAGTTTCGCGGCGAAGTAAAGCGGCTTCCTACACGCGAAGAAATTGCTCCAGTGGCCAACGAGCAGCTTGTCGTCGAACTTTACTCCCGATAATGCAAGTAATCTACGGTTTTTCTTCTCTCGAGCTGTCGGTCCTCTTCTCAAGCCTAGGCTAGGCAAGGAGAGGGTAACCCAGCTCATTTTACCACTTAATCAAACAACCTCGAGAACTTAAAATAAATCCTTATGCCCATCAGACTAGGAAGCTTCGAAATGCCTAAAAGCCTCGTTAAGAACACCGAGACGAGGACAGACACCTATGCTCAATACATCGCCGAGCCTTTTGAGATCGGCTACGGTCACACTATTGGAAACTCCCTCCGGCGAGTCCTTCTCTCCTCACTTGAAGGGGCGGCTATCACCTCAATTCGAATCGAAGGGGCTCAACATGAGTTTTGCACTCTGCCTAATGTCGTCGAGGATGTCACGGAGATCATTTTGAATCTTAAGAAGGTGCTTTTCAAGCTCCCTAATCGCGAGACTCGGAATTTGGTCCTCTCCGTTAACAAAGAAGGCCCAGTTACTGCCGGGGATATTAGACTCGAGCCCGGCGTTGAGGTCGTCAACCCTGATCAAATTATCTGCACTTTAGATAAAAAGCAGAAATTTTACATGGAGATGGAAGTCAAAGTAGGGCGCGGGTTTGCGCTTGCAGAGGCCAATAAAAAGCCAGATCAGCCGATCGGCATTATTCCGATTGATTCGCTTTTCTCGCCCGTCCGTAAAGTTAAATATACGGTTGAAAACAGTCGCGTCGGGCAAAAAACGGACTACGACAAGCTAATTCTTGATATTTGGACGGATGGCCGCATCACGCCTGAGGATGCTTTGCTTCAAGCGGCAGGTATCCTACGTAAGCATCTGGATATCTTCGTCAACTTCCAAGAGGATGTGGTCGAATTTGAAAAGAGTAAGTCTGAAGCGACGCAGGAGGATAATAAGTTAATCAAACTCCTCACGATGAGCGTCAATGAAATCGAGCTTTCCGTGCGTGCGACCAACTGCCTGAACAATGCAAATATTCTCACCGTTGGCCAGCTTGCTATGAAGACTGAAAGCGAGATGTTGAAGTTCCGCAACTTCGGTAAGAAATCTTTGAACGAAATCAAAGAGAAATTGCAGGAGCTTGGGTTGACGCTCGGCATGAAATTTGATCCTGAAATTGTCGAGATTTTGAATAAGACTGTGGAATCTAAAACTGCGAAGGTGTAACGTCAAATTTCTCGGGCTTATGAGACATCGAAAAATACGTGGTAAACTTGGTAGAAAGAAGGAGCATCGTGAGAGGACGATCGCTCAACTTGCTACAGCTCTTATCCGTCATAATCGTATCACCACTACGCTGGCCAAAGCTAAAGCGACACGTCCGTTTGCCGAGAAACTGGTCACTCTCGGCAAAAAAGGGACGCTGCACCACAGAAGGCTGGCTATTGCGAGAGTGAAAGGGGACAAAGAGGCAATCAAAAAACTCTTTGAGGAGATTGTCCCTGCTATGCAGGACCGCAAAGGCGGCTATACTCGCATTTTACGTCTAGGCAGCCGTTCTACAGGGCGCAACGACGCCGCACCAATGGCTATTCTTGAGTGGGTGAATTACAGCGTTAAGACCGATGACGCACCGCAGATTGTCGAAGGAAAGAAAAAAGCGACTTCGAAAGAAGAGGTCGTAGAGGTGAAAGAGTCTCCGACGGAGAAGGAAGAGCAAAAATAAGCAGAAAGCTTGCTCTTAGCGGCGATTGAGTTCATTATTCCAATCCTTGGACAAGCCAGGGTAGCTCAGGGGTTAGAGCGGAGGTTTCATAAGCCTTAGGTCGGGGGTTCGATCCCCCCCCCTGGCAACTTTTCTATGAACAAAGTCTGGGTCGGGTAGGCGAATTGTAGGCCAGCTTTGTCGAAGCGATCTTTGATTTCTAACTGTAATTCACTTTGGAGCGCGAAAAATTCATCGCCGTTTTTGTAATCAGCCCACGCGATGCCGATAATCTCAAGGGAAGAGGGAGCCAGCGCGCGGAACCGCGCGAAGGCTTTTTTGACCTTGGGATGGCTGCGCAGGATTTCTTCGAGGATTTGGCAAGCCTTCTGGATCTCAGTGCGACTGTGTTGATAGACGATTCCGACTGTGAGAAGGATGCGAGTGCAGCCTATGAGTTGGGGGTCGTTGGTCTTTGAATAGTTGCGGATTTGTTTATCGACGACGTCTTTGTTCGGCAAGGTGATGCGTTCTCCAGTGAGGCTTGTAATCTCGATGGAGCGGATGCCCATGCGAGTGACGAATCCGTCGTAATCTAGAAAGCTGATGCGGTCGCCTACTTGGAAGGGGCGATCGAAGATGAGTTCAAGCGAACCGATGGCGTTTGCCAGGGTGGATTGCGAGGCGAGGGCTAGAGCGGCGCCCAGGAAACCTGCGCCGGTGAGCATGGGCAGGATGGGAATGCCAAGCATCTGCAAGAGAGTCATCCCGCCAATGCCGATAATCAGGGCTTTGGCAAGGAAAGTGCCGATTTCAGTCCATCGGCTGTTGAGAGTGTTTTCCTGGATGCTCCAGTAGCGGCGAAGGATGACGGCGATAATATCTACGCCGCGATAGAGGAAGAAGATGATGATGGCGAGATTGGCCGTGGGGTAGATGCGTTGCAGTCGGCTTTGAATGGACTCGGGGAGTGAAGTGATTTGCTCCAGCCCTAGCAGGGTGAAGTAAGCCAGAATGGTGATGGCCAACGGCAGTCGGATAAGATGGATGATGGTGGTGATCGTGTGGGCATCGTGGGCAATGAGCCAGCGGCGGATGAGGCGCACGATCTTTTGATCGATCAGCCAGAATGCCAGGAGGCCGAGAAATACAAAGAGAGCGAAGGTGAACCATTCTGCGGGGCGGATGTGGCGGAGAAGCGTTTCGAGGATGTTAAGCCAGTTTTGAGTTGCGTTTTCCATAGGGTTGAATCGGAGAGTTATTCTAACGCGCACGGCATTAAAACAGCTTCACTCATGCCGTGAAGTGCTTTTTTGTTGGCGGGACAGTGTGTGGCGAGAATGCCGGCGAGTGTGACTTGGTCGTTGTGAACGAAGTAGTATGGGCAGAGGCGGGTGCGGCCTGTGAGGGGGGCGGTGGCGGTGAGGCTATCGTCTGTGAAGTATTCGTGAGTCTCCAGGCGGCCCTCGATGAAAGGCTGCAGGATGTAGGGTTGGGTCTCGAATTTTTGGAGGGCTGTCTCGATTGCAGCGCGCCAAGCTTCGCTGGGGATGTCGTGCCCGAAGGTGACGCCGCGAGAGCCCCAGGCTAGGGGGCTGTAGCCGGAGATTTTGAGGACGAGGCGGCGCTGGCGTTGGGAGAAGGAGGCGACTTCGCTCCAGGAGTGGACGTTGAGTTCGGGGATGACGGCGTGCCAGGGGAGAGGCTCTGGGGTGAGGATCCAGGTGCGGGGGATGATTTGACGGAGGAGTTGGAAGTAGGCTTCGCCGATTTGTTGGCGCCAAAAGGTTTCGAGTGGTTTGAGCCAGAAGAGGGCGAGGGCGAGTTTTTCTTCGAGTTGGGGCTTGAGTGGCGGCTGCATTGGGGTGGGGGGGTCGAGGGAGAGCCAGGGCATTAGGTGGTGGTCGAATGTTTCGAAGAAACGGTATATGGGGCGGCCGGTGGGTTGGTAGGTTTCGGCCCAGTAGAGATTTTGGCCGTTTAGGAAGTGGTGCCATTCCGGGTAGTAGTCGGCAGCTTCTTGGGAGACGAGCACGTCCGCGGAGGGGAATGTGGTGTGGAAGGCGTGACGGATGCCATTCGGTGCGCCTATGACGTTTGGGTGAGTGGTTGCGTAGGTCTCTTGGAGCCATGCGGTGAGGCCGATGCCGCCGGGGATGGAGTCTATTTCGCAGAGGCTGAAATTGTTGTCGGTGACGAGGAGGTCGGGGCGGATGAGTTTGGGGAGTTGGTTGTGGTGGCTTGGGTGTCGTGCTGCGCGGATGAGGGGGGCGGGTTTTCCTGCGTCGAGGAGCTGTGCGATTTGGGGAAGGGTTTTTCCTTGGTAGCTGTATTTGTAGAGGAGGTGGAGTGCGCGTTGGAAGGCGTGAAGGGCTTTGCCGAGGCGTTGGAGGACTTGGAATTGTCTAGGGGTGATGGGGTAGGGTTTGGCGGCTAGGTGGCACTTTTTATTGGGGCCGAGGAGCTGTCGGATGGTGGAGGGGTTTGTGAGAGGGGGGTGCATGAAGGATGGCTGTTTCATTCTCTGGCTGGATTAAGTCTTGCGTGGGGTGTGAATGCTGAGGTGTGAATTTATGGCTTATTTGGGGGGGCGGAAAAGTTGTGACTTGGGGGCTGGGGTTGGTTCTTTAATGAACGTGTGATAGGGGAACGGGTTGTGTTTGGTCTGACTCAGAAGGCTGTGTGGTAAGATTTGGGAGGATGGTGGCGTGCATGTGTGGGGGGGACTGGGGGTGCATTGGGTGGGGTGTGTTGGTTTGGGGCGGGGAATGGAAGTGGTTGGTGGATGTGGGTTATTTGGGGGGGTGGGGTGGGGGTTGGATTTGGGCGAAGAAGCGTTTGCCGCAGCGGAGGATGAAGGGGGTGGAGTAGTCGGGGGTGGTGGTGGGGTCGGTGATTTTTTGTTGGTTGATGGAGACGGCTCCGGCGAGGATGAGGCGGCGGGCTTCGCTGTTGCTGGGGGCGGCGTGGATGTGGACGAGGAGTTTGGTGAGGGGGAGTGGTGTTGGGGGGGTGAGGGAGGGGATGTCGGTGGGGAGTTGGTGTAGGGAGAAGATGCGCTCGAATTCTTCGCGGGCTTGTTGTGCTGCTGAGGCGGAATGGAAGAGGGTGATGATTTTTTGGGCTAGGCGTTTTTTAGCTTCCATGGGGTGGAGGCTGGGGTCGGGAGTTTCGGCGAAGAGGATTTCGCTCCAGCGGGATGTGAGGGGGTCGGGGATGCTCATGACGCGGCCGAACATTTCTTTTGGGGGGTCGTTGACGCTGATGGTGTTGCCGAGGGATTTGCTCATTTTGTGGACGCCGTCGGTGCCTTCGAGGAGGGGGAGGGTGATGATGGTTTGTGGGGGTTGGTGGCATTGTTCTTGGAGGTCTCGGCCGATGAGGAGGTTGAAGAGTTGGTCGGAGCCACCGATTTCGACGTCGGCTTTGACCATGACGGAGTCCCAGCCTTGGAGGAGGGGGTAGCAGATTTCGTGGAGTGCGAGGGGGTGGTGGGATTCGAGGCGGGATTTGAAGTCTTCGCGTTGGAGGATTTGTGAGACGGAGCGTCGGCTGAGGAGCTCGAGGAGGGTGTGGGCGGTCATGTTGTTGAACCAGGTGCCGTTCCAGACGACTTCGGTCTGGTCGCGGCGGAGGATTTTGAAGGCTTGTTCTTGGTAGGTGTGGGCGTTGGCGAGGATGGTGTCGCGGGAGAGGGTGGGGCGTGTGGTGTTGCGGCCTGAGGGGTCGCCGATGGATGCGGTGAAGTCGCCGATGATGAGGACGGCGGTGTGGCCGAGGTCTTGGAATTGGCGGAGCTTGAGGAGGCCGACGCAGTGGCCGAGGTGGATGTCGGGGGCGGTGGGGTCGACGCCCATTTTGACGCGGAGGGGTTGTTTTTTTGTGGTGGCGGAGTGGAGTTGGCGGAGGAGTTGGTCGGGGGAGATGAGTCGCTCGGTGCCGCGGGTGAGGATGGCGAGTTGTTCTTCAGGCGAGAGGTGCATGGCGGGGGGATGGTAGAGGAGAGTGGGAGAAGTGAAAAGTGGGATTTAAGGAATGTGGGGGGGGTTGGAAATGGTCGTGACGTGAGAAGCGGAGCAGGGTATGTAAGGGGGGCGTGGAGAGAGTTAATTTGAGAGTGGCAGAGTTGAGTCTAGTGGGGATATTGGTGCTAGGGGTGCTATTTTACTTGGACTGGAGGGCGGAGAGGAAGGCTTTGTCGGTGAGTGCAGGGCGAGTGGTCAGCGAGCCGAGTGAGCCGAGGTGGTATGCTGGAGATGGGAAGGAGGGTTCGCTTCTTGAGAGGCTAAATCAGGAGCAGGTGGTGATGATACAGCAGGTCTTGCCTTCGGTGGTGAATATTACGACGTTGCAGCCGGCATCGGTAGGGGATGATTTTTTTATGGATGGGTGGGATGAGGAGAGGGAGAGAGTTGAAAGTGGGATGGAGGATGGGCTGCGTTTGCCGCGAGATGAGGGATTGGGGGCAGGGGTGATTATGGACGAGGAGGGGTTTATATTAACAAATGCTCATGTGGTGAAGCATGCCTTGGACATTCGCGTGAGGACGTATGATGGAAGGCGGATGAAGGCTAGGGTGGTAGGCTTGGATGAGCTGACGGATCTGGCGGTGTTGAAGGTGGAAGCGGGTGGGCTTAAGGCTGCAAGGATCGGGGATTCGGACTTGTTGCAGGTGGGGGAGCAGGTGTGGGCATTCGGTAATCCGTATGATTTCAACAGTAGTGTGAGTCGGGGAGTGGTGAGTGGTAAGAATCGGGCTCCGCAGTTTACGAATAATTATGAGGATTTTATTCAGAGCGATGTGGTGTTGAATCCGGGGAATTCTGGCGGGGCGTTGGTGAATAGTCGTGGGGAGATTGTGGGAATAAACACGGCGATTTTATCTGGGAGTGGAGCTTTTCAAGGGATGAGTTTTTCGGTGCCGATTAATTTGGCGCACCGTGTTTATAAGGAGATACGGGAGGGGCGGGCGATTAGGCGAGGTAGGTTGGGATGTCATCTGAGGCCGTTGCGGACGGATTTTTTGGATTTTTATAAGCTTGATCGAGACGGTGGGGCGTTGATTGTTGATGTGATAAAGGGATCGCCGGCAGATAGGGTAGGATTGCGGCCGTTGGACATTGTGATCCGGTGTAACGGGGAGCGGATAATAGGCCCAGGACATTTGCGTTTTTATGTGGGGCAGACAGCTCCGGGGGAGAAGATTGTGCTGGATTATTTGCGAGGGGAGCACGTGAAAGGTGATGGGAGGAGGTGGCGCGAGTATCAGGTGGAGGTGGAGATTGATCAGCTTGAAAATGCTCCGCTTAAGGTGAGGGATGTGGTGCAAGTCAGAGAGGGTTTGAGAAAGAAAAATCCGATTGTTGACGTTCAGGTGGTCACGTTGGAGGATGATTTCCGTAGCCGTTGGAATGTGCCGAAAGAGGTGAAAGGTCTTGTAGTGCGAAGTGTAGTAAGCCAGACTGTGGCGTCTGAGGTTTTGCGATTGGGGGATATCATTATTGCGCTGGAAATACAAGGAGGTGAAGCGCTGCGGGAGTATTCGCTTCAAGAATTTAAGAAACTTCAGGAGGAATTAAAGCCTGAGCAAAAATTATTGTTGTATATTTATCGCAACCACCGTTATGAGTTTGTGGTGCTAGGGGCAGATTAGTAAATGGGACGGAGTGATGGGGAGGGAAATTTTAAGGCTTGTATGCTTGCACGTTGAGAGAATGGAGGTAGAATATGGGCGTTAAAACAAAAAAACAAAAGACTGAAGACTTATGACGTTAGCAATATTGATCATGGCTGTGACGATGGTGCTCTCGCTTGTAGCGATGGGGCGGGTAAAAAGCACCTTTTATCGCTATCAGCAAATCCCTGTATCCTCTGGCTACACGGGTTATCAAGCGGCTCGGAGGATTTTGCAAACAGCTGGGATACATGATGTGGAGATAGTGGAGCATCCGTCTCCCCTCGGGGATCATTATGATCCTATACATAAGCGGTTAGTCTTATCATCGGAAGTTTATCATGGAAGCTCGCCAGCAGCACTGGGGGTAGCTGCACATGAGTGTGGCCATGCGATTCAGCACAAAATCGCATATGCGCCCTTGCAGTGGCGGATGGCGGCCGTGGGTGTGACTACGTTTGCCAGCCAGGCAGTATTGTGGCTGCCATTGATTGGATTTGGGACGGGTTTAATCACAAATGTCGTTGCGATGGCATGGTTTATGGCGATTTGTTGGGGGATCATTATGCTGTTTAACTTAATCACATTGCCTGTGGAATATGATGCATCGCGTCGTGCCAAATTGATTTTGCAAAAGATGAATCTCGTGCGTGCGGGCGAAGAGGCGGTCGGTGTGGAACGTGTGCTAAATGCAGCTGCATTGACTTATGTAGCGGCATTTATTACCTCGCTCGTGTATTTCCTCTGGTATCTCTTACCGCTTTTGACGCGCAGAGAATAAGATCGAGATTAATTATTGCATTGGGAGTGTAGCGCGATTGAATGTGGGCATGAATCCCACGTTGCTCAGCACGATTCACTCTGCGATTCCTAGGACTGTGGCTGTAATTCTAGGGGGTGGGGCTGGAACGCGGCTTTATCCGTTAACCAAGGATCGCGCTAAGCCAGCTGTTCCTTTAGCAGGTAAGTATCGTCTGGTGGATATCCCTATAAGCAATTGCATTAATTCAGGGATGCGCTTCATTTATCTTCTGACGCAGTATAACAGTGCATCACTGCATCGCCATATCCAGCAGACGTATCACTTTGAGGAATTCTCTCGCGGCTTTGTTCAGCTGATGGCAGCTCAGCAAACACCGGAGCCCACGTCTGGCTGGTATCAAGGCACGGCGGACGCAGTTCGTGCCAATCTCAAGCATTTCGATAACGTCCTTCACGATTACGTCTTGATTTTAAGCGGAGATCAACTCTACCGGATGGATTACCGGGACGTCTTAGCTGAGCACATCACTCGTAAGGCTGATGTGACCGTTTGCACAATTCCTGTGAAACGGGAAGCGGCGCGTGGTTTCGGAATTATGTGTGTAGATCAAGAAGGTCGGATCAAGCGATTTGTCGAAAAGCCACAGACTGCAGAACTTTTAGACTCTCTGCGGCTCGATTCTGATAGCTTAATAAGACTAGGTAAATCTCCTGATGATGAATTGTATCTGGCTTCCATGGGAATATACATCTTCAATCGTTCCGTCCTGCATCGACTTCTAAATAACAGTATGCTTGACTTTGGTAAGGAAGTTATCCCTTACGCTATCGAACAATATCGCGTATATTCCTTTATTTTTCAGGGTTACTGGGAAGATATCGGGACAGTGCGGGCATTTTACGAGGCTAACCTCGATCTTTGTAACGAGCACCCTTCATTTGATTACGGACTTTCATCAGCTCCGATCTATACAAGGCCGAGAAATCTTCGTCCAAATGTCATTGGCAGTGCTAACCTTACCCGAACAGTTCTTTGCACGGGCATTAAAATTGGCTCTGCGAACATTGAGCGCTCCCTTCTCGGCAACCGGACTATAATCGGCCACAATGTTAAAATTAAAAACACATTAATCATGGGTGCCGACTACTATGAAGATCAACGTCCGCCTAATGAGTTTCCCGTGCCGTTAGGAATTGGCGATGGGAGCGTGATCAGCGATGCAATTATTGATAAAAATGTGCGAATAGGGAAGAACTGCATTATCACGCCCGAAGGCAAACCCAGTCATTTCGATCATCCTCTTGCCTGCATCCGAGACGGGATCATCGTTATCCCTAAGGGGACGATGATTCCTGATAATACAGTGATTTAGTGATAAGGTTGATTCCCACGAAGACTCTAGCTTAGGGCTATTCAGGCTGAATCAACATTATTATATTTTTTTCAAAAAAAATCCCATAGACAAGAAGCTCGAGCAAAAGATACATTTACGAGAAATGATGCCCTTGCCTGAATCAGCCATTCTCGAAATCCTTGTTCGTCACGGTTACATCAACCAGAGCGATGCTGAGGCAGTGCAGGCCTCTGCTGCAAAAAACGGAAACAGTATAGCCAAAGAACTCGAGCTCCAAGGCCTCATCATGCCTAATGACATTTGGTGTGCCATAGCTGCTGATGCCGGCATGCCTTTTGTCGAGAATCTCGATCATATTCACGAAGACGCAGTCAAAGCAGTGCCTAAGAATTTTGCTCAGCGGTATCAAATCATGCCTATTCTTAAAGATGGGCCTATCCTGCGTATCGCCATCTCTAATCCATATGACCTTGAGACGCAAGACACCTTGCGGAATCTCCTGAATACAGACATCGAGCTCGTCGTGGCTCCGCCTGATACTATTCAGCAAGCGATTAAACGATACTATGGATCGCTCTCTGAATCCATCGACACACTAATCTCAAGCAAAGAGAACAATGACGCCCAGCTCATTCTAAAGCAAAATACTCAGTATGAGGAGGCAGCACCTGCGACGGAAGGCGATGCGCCCATTATTAGCATGGTAAATAGTATGATCCTCGATGCCCACCGCATGCGGGCTAGTGATATCCATCTGGAGCCGCTTGAAAAGCGGTTACGGCTTCGATACCGCATAGATGGTGTGCTCCAAGAGATGAGAGACCCTCCGAAGCGCCTTCAATCTGCGATCATTAGTCGCATTAAAATCATGTCTAGGATGAGTATCGCTGAAAAACGTCTCCCGCAAGATGGCCGCATCCAACTGACACTTGTTGATGGTAAACAACTCGACTTGCGTGTCTCTACCATTCCGACGGTCCACGGAGAGGGGATCGTCATGCGTATCCTCGATAAATCGAGTCTATTGCTTGGGCTTCCTGACTTAGGTTTTTTCAGCGATGATGCAGCCACGATGGAGCGTATCATCAATTTACCGGATGGTATCTTTCTTGTCACTGGACCGACCGGCTCCGGAAAAACTACTACGCTCTATGCCTGCTTAAATTCTATTAACAAGCCCGACAGGAAAATCATCACCGTAGAAGACCCCGTCGAATACCAACTCTCCGGCATCAACCAAGTCCCAGTTAACGAAGAAGTAGGAATGACCTTTGCAGCTGCGCTTCGCTCTATTCTCCGACAAGCTCCGAATATCATTATGATCGGGGAAATACGAGACTCTGAGACAGCCTCGATCGCTATTAATGCTTCACTAACTGGGCATTTGGTTTTTAGCACCCTACATACAAACGATGCCACCAGCGCTGTTACGCGACTCATAGATATCGGTATCAAACCTTTCCTTGTGGCCTCTTCAGTGCGTGCCGTCATGGCTCAACGACTTGTCCGCAAAGTCTGCTCATCGTGTGCTATGCCTTACGAGCCGACAGAGGGAGAGTTGCGAGCCTTAAATTTAACCCCAACCCAAATTGAACAAGCTCAATTCAGGCGAGGTCGTGGATGTGATAAGTGTCGTGGTTCAGGATATAAAGGCCGTCTTGGCATATTTGAAATTTTCATTTTAGACGATGAGATACGCAACATGATTAACGATCGACAGTCCACGTCTGCCATCCGTGCTCGAGCTCGTGCTCTGGGCATGCGCACGCTACGTGAAGATGGCATACGCAAAGTCCTTGCTGGTATCACGACCCCCGAGGAAGTTATTTCTACCACTCTTGGAGATAAGAATTAGCTATGAATCCTATAACACTTCTTAATTTCCTCAAAAACAATGGCCGTATTGATGATGTGCAATATTCAGATCTACGCGATGAGCAGCAGCGTTCAGGCAAACCCATCTTACAAGTCATTAGCGATTTTGGTATCGCCACGAGTGACGAGATTCTTCAACTTATAGCCCAAGAATTAGGAGCGGGATACGTCCCTGACCTCACACACACAGAGTTTCCGCCTGATGTATTGAGTCGTATTCCGCCTCAGACGGCGCGTATCCATGGGGCGTTACCAGTTGGATTTGAAAATAACATCTTGTTTTTAGCTCTTACAGACCCACTCGATCTGCAAAACATCGACACGCTGCGTAACAATCTTCCATATGAGGTTCAAATAGTTGTTGCCCCGATAGCTCAGGTGCAGAGCCTTATTGAGCGATATTACGGCTCGGAGACGGCTAATGTCGAGGATCTTGTCTCCCAACTCGCTGGAGAAATTTCACTTGGCGATGCCTACAATATTTCCGAAAAAGATCTCCAGGCTGAAGCAAGCGCTGCGCCGATTATCAAATATGTTGATTCAGTGCTCGTTCAAGCAATCAAAGCCCGGGCTAGTGATATTCACTTTGAGCCCTTTGAGCATGAGTTCAAGATTCGGTATCGCGTAGATGGCGCACTTTATGAAATGACGCCACCGCCCCGATCTCTAGCAGCAGCGATAACTTCTCGCATCAAAGTCATGTCGAATCTCAATATTGCCGAGCGACGCATTCCTCAAGATGGCCGTATTCAGACGATCATGGCTGGGCGCCCTGTCGATCTGCGTGTTTCCACATTGCCCACACAATTTGGTGAGTCTGTGGTTCTTCGCGTTCTTGATCGCACCACCGTCAATCTCGATCTTGATGCGCTTGGTATGCCGCCACATCTGCTGGCTTATATTCGAGAGACAATTCAAAAGCCGAATGGTATTTTCATTGTCACGGGGCCGACGGGGTCAGGCAAAACTACGACTCTCTACGCTTGTCTGCGAGAAATTAACACGATCGATACTAAAATTCTTACGGTCGAAGATCCTGTTGAATACGAAATCGAGGGGATCATGCAAGTGCAAGTCAATGAAGCAATCGGCTTAACGTTTGCACGCGCGCTCCGAGCCTTTTTGAGACAAGATCCGGACCGAATTTTGATCGGTGAAACCCGTGACTTTGAAACGGCTCAGATTGCTATCCAAGCATCACTGACGGGTCATCTTGTGTTTACTACGCTCCATACAAATGATGCTCCGGGTGCCATCACAAGGCTAATCGATATGGGGATTGAACCCTTCCTGATTTCTTCAAGCTTAGAAGGCGTGCTGGCTCAGCGTTTGATTCGTAAAATTTGCCCTCACTGCCGCACTCCGTATGAGCCTACCGAAGCAGTCTTGAGGCAGATCGGCCTTACGCCTCATGACGTCGGTGATAAGCAATTTTACTACGGACGAGGCTGCGAGCATTGTAATTGGACTGGTTACAAGGGGCGCAAAGGAATATATGAATTGCTCGACGTTACGGAGCCAATCCGTGAATTGATAAACCAAAAAGCTCCTTCGATTGTAATACGTCAAAAGGCAGTTGAACTTGGGATGACCACGCTCCGTGCTGATGGATTGAGAAACATTTTTGATGGTGAAACGACCATTGAAGAAGTCTTAAAATACACGTAAACGCTACCTTATCCTATGCCCCAATACTCTTACACAGCCGTTGACGCCCGCGGCCAACAAATCAGTGGCGTGATCGAAGCAGCATCTGAGGCAGACGCTTCATCGCAGATCAGACAGCAAGGCTATTTCCCTACTCGGCTGATCCCCGCTAGGACCTCTACTAAAGAGGGCGTGGGCGTAAAAAAGTCTTTTTCATTTTTTCTGGGTGGGACAAAAGTTAAGACTAAAGTTCTCACCACCTTTACACGCCAGCTAGCGACGCTGATCGAGGCAGGTTTGCCCCTTGTTCGTGGGATGGAGGCGCTGATCCAGCAAGAACGCAATCGTGCGCTTCACCAAGCCTTGGTGAGCATGAAAGAGAACGTCGAAAGTGGCAGCACTTTTTCTGAGGCGCTTGCACAGCATCCGAAAATTTTCAGTAAACTTTTCGTTAATATGGTGCGTGCGGGAGAAGTCGGGGGCGTGCTAGAGGTCGTATTGAAGCGTCTTGCAGAGTTTCAAGAAAAAGCTGAGCGGATTCGTGGAAAAATTCTTTCTGCGACCGTTTACCCTGTGGTAGTCCTAGCCATTGCGGCTCTTATAGTGGGGGTTTTGATGGTCTTTGTGGTGCCAAAGTTTCAACAAATTTTTAATGAAATTCTTGGAGGTAAAGAGTTGCCGTGGCTTACGCAGATGGTGATCAACGTTAGCCATTTTATCCAAAGCCACGTCCTTGTCCTAGTCGGGGGCATCATCCTTGTCGTCCTTATTGTGAAATATCTTAATTCGAATCCCAAGACTTCAGCAGTGCTTGATGCTTGGCGGCTGAAGCTGCCAATTGTTGGGCCGATTGTTCAAAAGACTTCTATTGCGAGGTTTACTCGCACGTTGGGAACGTTAGTCTCCAGTGGTGTGCCGATCCTGCAGGCCCTCAATATCACGAAAGACACTGTGGGGAATCACGTCGTCGCTCAAGCTATAGTCAAAGTGCACGATAGTGTGAAAGAGGGGGAGAGTGTGGTCGTGCCACTTGAAAGTTCAGGACTTTTTCCGGCGATGGTGATCAGCATGGTGCGAGTCGGTGAAGAGACAGGGCGTCTTCCTGAAATGTTAATCAAGGTGGCAGATGTCTATGAAGAGGAAGTGGACAATGCAGTCTCAGGCCTGACGTCTCTTCTTGAGCCGTTGATGATTGTTTTTCTAGCTGTCGTTGTCGGCATTATAGTTATTGCACTTTTTATGCCGTTAATAGGTATTATCGAAGGACTCAGTGGTGCAGGCGGAGCCGTTCCCAGCATGTAGGAGGTGATTGAGTTATTATTTAGGAGAGGTATGGGCTATCAAGTATTTGCGAGGAAATATCGGCCACAGACGTTTGCTGAAATTATTGGTCAGGATCACATCACCAAGACGCTTGAGAATGCCATCCGCCTGAATCGTATAGCGCAAGCGTATCTTCTAGTGGGGCCGAGAGGAACAGGTAAAACTTCTACAGCGCGTATCATCGCTAAGGCCTTAAATTGTCCTAATGGCCCTCGTGTTGATTTTGATCCGAAAGATCCCGTATGTGTAGAAATTGCGGAAGGCCGTTCGCTTGACGTAATCGAGATTGATGGTGCATCCAATCGGAATATTGACAACATCCGTGAACTCAGAGAGAGCGCGCGCTATGCGCCGAATGCTGCACGTTTCAAAATTTATTACATCGACGAGGTGCACATGCTTACCCATGAGGCCTTCAATGCGTTACTTAAAACGCTTGAGGAGCCGCCATCGCATGTGAAATTCATTTTTGCAACGACCGAAGCTCATAAAGTGCCGGCGACGATTCTCTCTCGCTGTCAACGTTTTGATTTCAGAAGAATTCCAGAAAAGTTAATTGCGGATCACTTAGCATATATTTGCAAAAACGAGCACGTGGAGGCTTCGCCGGAGGCCTTGCGTCTTTTAGCTCGTCATGCCGATGGCGGCCTACGTGACGCAGAAGTGGCGCTTGATCAAGTGATTAGTTTTTATGGTTCGCCTATCACTGAGGAGGGAGTTAGTGAGATGTTTGGTCTCACTGGTTTTGCGCCAATTGTGGCCCTGGTTGAGGCGATAGCCCAGGCAAATGTGGGTGCTGTCTTGACACAATGCCGTGCGCTCTCGCAGGCAGGGCGTGATTTTTCACGGCTGAGTCAAGATTTAATGCGTCTTCTGAGGCATATTATCGTCGCTCAGACGCAGCCAGATGCACTGAAGAATGAAATTTCAGAGCAAGAGAGGGAGTCGATCTTGCATCTTTCTCGGTTAACTAATCAAGCAACAGTGCTTGAATGGATGCGTGAGCTGAGCCAACTTGAAGCTTCGCTCCGCTACAGCCTTGCTAAGGATATTCTTTTAGAAGTTACATTGTTGCGACTCTGCCATCTTCAACACAAGCTGCAGATTGAAGCTGTGCTCTCGAAGTTGATTCAAACTTCCGATGCATCGCTTTCTGCTGAGCCAGGCGTTCAGTCTACTGCCACGAATTCTAGCACTTCTGTTTCTGGCCATCCAAGCTTCATGACACCAGAGCAGGCTTGGAATAAGGTAGTCGAGGTATTTGCCCAAGAACGATCGCTGGAACGCGAAGCTATTCTGACTTTGCGGTATCAGGGTTATGAGAACGACAAAGTCGTCATCCGGATCCCTTCCGCCTTGAAACACAAGCTGCCGTTTTTTTTATCTCCTAGCAATCTCGATTTTGTCTCGAGCCGCTTAACGTCATTATTGGGCAAATCCACGACGGTGAGTTATGTCGTCGAAAGCGAGACGGAGCTTAAATGTGAGCCCAAGCAAGGGGATTTAAGGAAAAACGAATCTGTCCCTTCTGCGAGAATCGATGAGGCTGCACAATCTACCAAGCCTCCTGGCAAAATCAGTGAAGAGGAGTTTCTTAAAGATCCTGCAATACAAAAGGCGCTAGAAATCTTCGAAGGGAAAATTGTGAATTTGAAGGAATGAACCCTTAATACACATCCTTGAGATAACGCTTTTCAGTTTTGCTGAGGGTGACGTTTACGTAATTTTCAGCCGCTTCTCGATCTAGGCCGCCTTCTTTTTGTGCGATCTGGATTAAGGTTTCGTGAACGTCTTTAGCCATACGTTTTGCATCTCCGCAGACGTAGAAGTAAGCTCCATTTTGGAGCCAATCCCAGAGCTGACGGCTGTTCTCGAGCATTCGGTGCTGCACGTAGATCTTCTCGCTTTGGTCACGGGAGAACGCGGTGTGGAGGTAAGTGAGAAGCCCTTTTTGACGATATGATTCGAATTCTTCTCCGTATAGAAAATCGGTTGCAGCATGTTGATCGCCGAAAAAGAGCCAGTTTTTTCCTGTAGCCCCAGTAGCCTCACGCTCTTGGAGAAAGGCGCGAAACGGAGCGATGCCTGTGCCCGGGCCGACCATGATGATGGGCCGATCCGGTGGAGCGAGGTGGAAATGTTTTGAGGGTTGTAGATAGACACCGGTGGTAGAGCCGAGCGGTAACTCGTGAGCCAAGTAGCCGGAGCAGTAGCCATATTTTGTGCGGCCATGGGTATGGTAGCAGACTACTCCAACTGTGAGGTGCACTTGGTTGGGGTGAACCTTGAGACTGGAGGCTATCGAATAAAGCCTTGGGACAGCTTTATTAAAAGTAGGAAGCACTTCTTCTGGTGTGAGGCCTTCCGCTGGATATTCTCTTAAGACATCTACGTAGTCTCGTGAATGAGTATATTCATCGAGTAAGTCGGGATCCTCGACAATGGCTCGTAGAGAATCTTTTGATTTACCCTGAGGTAGGTGATCAAAGACAAGTTTAACGAATTTTTTAGATACACGGTTGAGGATGAAATCGCTTAGCAACACATCAAAAATTGGGCGCGTCTCGCTTTCGGGTTTAGTGTTGTATGAGAGATCTGCTGGCCATTTTAATGCCTGTAGGAGCTCGTGGACGACAGTTTTAAAGTTTCGTGCATAGACTCCTAGAGATGCTCCTACTTCATAGGTGAGCTGGCTACCTTCAATTGAAAAAACGATGTGTCGGGTGTCTTTTTGAGAACCGGGTTTATTTAGACGACGATTTTCAATGAGTGGTGCTTGAAAAGGGTTTAAGCGGTTGTAAGGCGATGATGGCGTAGCCTCGGATGAATCATTCATAGAGCTTTTCATATAATCCTTTTTTCATAATTTCGTCAAAGCTTCTGTATGGCACACATTCGGATTATTGCTGGGATGTGGAGAGGGCGCTGCATAAATGTTGCCAGATGCAGAGGCCTCAAACCAACACAAGGTCGTGTGCGAGAAGCAGTTTTCTCGATGCTTGGACCCGAGATCATCGAGGCTCGAGTTTTAGATCTGTGCGCTGGGACGGGAGCTTATGGGATAGAGGCCTATAGCCGTGGCGCAAGCAGTGTATCATGGGTGGAAGTAAATCGTGATGCTGTGAAAATGCTACGGAAGAATCTGAGGGCTCTGAAGTTGGAAAGTAACGAGGCTAGGATATATTGCGAGGATGTGTTTCGATGGTTAAAGCAAGTGAGGGGGGTGGCTTTTGATATTATTTTTGCTGACCCACCTTATGATTGGCCTGAGGTGTCTTATTTAGAGTTATTTATTCATTCGCAAAAGATTGCTCATTCTGAAACGATTTTGGTTTTAGAAACTTCATCGCGTATGCCGCCTGTGCTTGTGGGAGGTAATTGGTGTTGCTACGAAAAAAGGAAATACGGCGAGACGTGCGTCAGCTTCTACAATTTGCATCAAGGTTTGAATCTAGCATAGACAGGGTGATGCTCTTGAACTAAAGAGGTATCTTTATGAATCGAGCTGCCTGCAGGCCCTGGATTGTGGCTCAAATTGGCGCGCGGGAGCACTACGGCGTAGCACGAGCTTTAGCTACGCATGGGTGCCTTGCGGCACTGGTGACAGATTTGTGGGCGAGTCCCAGGAGCGCCTGGGGTTACATTCCACATAGACATATTCGAGAGCGTTATCATGCAGATTTGAAGGGCATTCCCGTGTTGGTTAATAACTGCGCTTCCCTTGCATGGGAATTCCAGGCGAGGGCGAGGGGATGGCGCGGTTCAGAGCTTTTCATGGAGCGCAACGAATGGTTTCAGAAACAGGCGCTTCGACTGCTCAGCGACTTCGTAAAAAAAAATTCGATAGAAAAGGGTATTCTCTTTGCCTACAGCTATGCCGCACGAAACCTCCTCAAATGGGCCAAGGAAAATGGCTGGAAAACGATCTTAGGGCAAATCGATCCAGGTAGCGAAGAAGAAAAAATTATAGCAGAAAAGGTGCGACAATACTCAGAGCTTGCACCAAAGTGGAGACCGATAAAGAATTTATATTGGGATTTGTGGCGCGAGGAATGCTCAGTTGCCGATGTGATCTTAGTAAATTCAGCCTGGTCGAAAGAGTTAGTCATGCGCGCTGGTATAGACTCAATAAAGTTGAAGATCGTGCCCCTTGCGTATGAGAGAGCCGTTGAGAATCACAAGAAAAGTTATCCTCTGAAATTTGATATAGAACGGCCTTTGAGGGTATTGTTCTTAGGACAAGTTAGTATCAGAAAAGGAATAGTCGAACTTCTAGAAGCGGCAGAATTTTTGAAAGAAAGGCCTATAGAATTTTGGATTGTTGGACCGATACAAATTGATCTTTCGGTTGCAAAAAAAAAATGGAGCTTAGAGAAAGTTAAATTTTTCGGTGCGGTAGCAAGAGGCGAGGTTGACCGATTTTACTCAGAAGCTGATGTTTTTGTTTTTCCCACGCATTCAGATGGCTTTGGTATAACTCAGCTTGAAGCTATAAATAGAGGATTGCCAGTGATAGCCTCTCGTTTCTGCGGTGAAGTTGTAAAGGACAACGTTAATGGCAAGATATTGGATGAGGTCAGTTCTGTAAGAATAATTGAAGTCCTTGATGAAATTTTACTAAATCCTAGAAGCCTAGAAATATGGTCAAGAAACACATATGTAGAAAAAAATTTTTTACCTCATACCGTTGCAGAAAGAATTTTAAGTTTGGTTTAATGAAGATATGATTACTGTTGTTACTCATTTTCCATCTCCTTACCAAGTTGAGTTTTTCAATGCGATCAATCAGGAGCTAAAAAATAGATTAAGGGTAGTTTATATGACTGGCCAAAGTTCAAAGCGCTTATGGATGCAGAAGGAGGATTATTTGCACGATCTATGTATTCTCGAGGATGACAAACATAAAGCGCGGAAATGGGTTCAAGAGTCAGATTTAGTGATTTTTAATTATTATTATGACCTAAGAGCACTTGAACTTATCAATCAGAGAGCTTCACAAAAACGCCCTTGGGTTTTCTGGGGGGAGCGTTTAGGGTATCAACATCCTCGTCTTGGAAGATTGATACGTAAAGTGCTTCTTAAAGCCTTGCATAAAAATCCAGTCCCTATTTGGGGAATTGGTGAATATGCCGTTGTGAGTTATCAAAAAGAGTTTGGACTGAGGAGGGATTATTTCAACATTCCGTATTACTCAAACCTTAAGCGATTTCACAGAACTTCATCTAAGTTAATTCATGAAAACATCAAAATTTTGTTTTCTGGATCGCTTATTTTTCGCAAGGGAATAGATTTGCTTTGTAGAGCATATAAGCAGATTTTTTTTAAGTATCCATGGCTTGAGCTTATTATACTCGGAGAAGGTGAATTAAAAGCAAAACTTGCTACTGAGCTAAAGGAGTGTAATTCTAAATGTCGCTTTTTAGGGTTCAAGGACTGGTCTGAATTACCTCAAGTCTATGCTGAAGCTGACATACTCTGTGTGCCATCAAGATATGACGGTTGGGGACTGGTGGTGCCAGAGGGTCTCGCTTCAGGGTTGCCAGTTATTGCTACGGACAAGATGGGAGCAGCTTTGGATTTAATTCAGGATGGAAGAAATGGATGGGTTATCCCTGGGGGAGACTTAGAGGCACTTCAGCAATCCTTGTCGAATGTGGCAGAGATGGATCGGCGTGAAATTGTTGAAATGTCTTCTTTTGCTTTAGAATCTATAAAATTTCACAATATAGAAAACGGTGTAAATAAATTTATAAAAGCTGCAGATTCTGCTATAGAATCATATTCTAAACCATTTAAAAAAAAGATAATTCATCTTTGGGCTCCTGACTTTGATCCGAGTAGTGGTGGAATTGGAACTTATTCCAACATCTTGTATAGGAGAATTAAAAAAATCACCGGAATCCATGTTCGAACCTTGCCTAAAAGGCATATCGGGATAAAGGATAACCAATTAGCAAACAGTTACATATCTTTTTTCGGCTTTGGTCACCTAGGAACTTTTTTCTACACAGTCCATTTAATCTGGTGGGCATTTATCGAGCGGCCTGACTATATTATCACAACTCATGTTAATTTTAGCCCTGTGGCTAATTTGATAAAGAAGTATATAAAGATTCGATATGCAGTGTGCCTGCACGGAATTGATGTGTGGGGATTAAAAAATCAATATAGAATTAATGGATTAAAAGAAGCAGATTACTTGTTGCCAGTAAGTGAATTTACCAAAACCATTGTAATTAAGGAGCAAAAAATTGCTGAGAATAAATTTTTTGTGTTGCCTGATACAGTGGATAGTGAACGATTTAGAATAGGTGTTAAGAATCGTAGAATATTAAGACGATATGGTATTCCTATAGAGAAAAAAATTGTGTTAACAGTATGTCACCTATCTAGGCTTGAACGATACAAGGGATATGACCGTATATTAAAGATTTGGCCAAGTATTTTGAAAGAAGTTACCAACGCTCACTATGTGCTCGTGGGGCAGGGGGATGATTTGCCATATATTAAAGAGACTATTCAAAAACTAGGCATTCAAGATTCAGTAACTCTTACCGGATACGTTCCGGCGCATGAGCTTCCCTACCTATATCAATCAGCGGAATTATTCGTCATGCCTAGCACAGGGGAGGGCTTTGGTATTGTGTTTCTTGAAGCACTTGCATCTGGTTTGCCTGTATTAGCTGGAAATTTGGATGCTTCTGCGGAGCCTTTACTTAATGGCGATTTAGGCGTTTTGATTAATCCGAATGATGAAAACCAATTGATGTTAAATTTAATTTCATTACTGAAGCGGATGCACCCTAACCATCAATTTTATAATCCTGAATATCTCAGGACAAGAGTTATAGAGGCATATGGATTAGAGAATTTTGACAAAAAATTAACATGCTTTTTTTCAAAAATCAATATACTCTGAATCTATGTGCGGGATAGCTGGTTTTTTTGGCTCAATCAACGGCAGTGATCCTGACGCTTTAATCCGATCTCTCAAGCATAGAGGTCCAGATGATCATGGCTTTTGGAAAACGGAAAATGCTATTCTTATCCACACAAGACTTTCAATAATCGACTTATCTATTAGCGCTCGACAGCCGATGCTCTCAACTAGTAAAAGGCAAGGTATCGTATTCAACGGTGAAATCTATAATTATCTAGCTTTGAAAAGTCATATTGATACAAAATCTTTTAAAAGTCAATCTGATACAGAAATCCTACTATATCTCATCATTAAGTATAAGGAACACGTTTTTAAGTATCTTGCTGGAATGTATGCTTTTGCCTTTTGGGATGAAGATAGGAAAGAAGGTATATTAGCGAGAGATCCTTACGGAATTAAGCCTTTGTATTATCGTTACAACAAAGATGGGACACTCATCTTCGCTTCAGAATCTAAGGTTTTAAGAACCAATGGCGACACAGTGTGTCCGAATAGCTTTCGGGATACTTTATTATGGGGTAGTGTTCCTTCACCGCAAACACTATGGAGTGAGATACGGCAAGTGCCCAGTGGTGCTTATCTAATTTGGGACAAGGGATCTGTTAGAATTGAACATCACTCAAGTTTAAGAAAAGGCAAGTTTCATTTTTCTATATCTATGAATGATAATATTTCGGAAAACCAGTCAATAAGTATTGTGGATTGCAAAAATCCTATAGCTTACACACGTTTTTGGCTCGAGGAATCAATAAAGAGACATTTGGTGAGTGACGTTCCAGTCGGAATATTTCTAAGTGGTGGAATTGACTCGACTGTAATTTTAGCGCTAGTTAGGAAGCTGTTGGGGGAGAATTCTAAAATTTATACTTTTTCCATAGGCTTCCATGAACGCTTATATAATGAGGCTAATCTTGCTGAAAAAACGGCTCATCATTTCAATACCGAGCACATTACATGGATTTTAAGTGCTAGTCAAGGTCAAGTTGAGCTTAGAAATTTCTTACTACATTTAGATCTCCCGACTATAGATGGTTTTAACACGTGGTGTGTATCTTTATTAGCACGAAGGGAAGGTATGAAGGTAGCTCTTTCTGGGGTAGGAGGGGATGAATTATTCGGGGGATATCCTTCCTTTTATCGAGTGCCACAGATTTATAGATTATATCATTCTCCCTTTCGAAAGGTGCTAATTCCATGGCTAGCTAGAAAGCCTCAAGGGTCTGTTTATCGGCGATTACTAGCATATCTGAAGGGGAAAGGCTCTTGGTTACATGCATACCATGCCTTTCGCGGAATTTTTACGCCAGATGAGGCATTTTTAATTACAAAAAAAATCGTTGGCAAGGAGCCCACACAAGAACCCTTTTCAGAAATTAGTGATTCGGAGTTACCTGAAGATCCGCTTTCGGTTATTGTGCAACTTGAAACAACACGTTATTTAACGAATCAACTGCTCCGTGACAGTGATATTTTCTCGATGGCTCACGGGATTGAATTGCGCTTACCGTTAGTTGATGCGCGTCTGGCAATGGCCCTTGATATACTTCCGCCAAGAGTAAGAGTGACGCGTTCTAAGTCGCTTCTAAAGAAAGCAGTTCCAGAAATTCCAGCTTGGATATTAAGGCAACCTAAGCGCGGGTTTGTTTTTCCTTTCAAAGAATGGTTGCAGAAGGAATTCTCAGAGCAACTTTTCGAAATAGAAAAGTTTTCGCCCGTGCCTCTCAACGCTTGGTATCGAACCTGGTGTTTAGCGTCTGTGTTGAAAGTCTTAGGTCAGGTTGAATTTAAGTAATATTTATGCCTCTACATCTTCTCCACGCCATCCCGTCGATAGCTCTTTCTGATGGAGGGCCAAGTCAAGCCATACGGAATATAGAGCGTGCGCTTGAAATACATCGCGTTAAAGTAACTACAGTTACTACTGACCACGACCTACAGCGAGAAAACCAAGGCAATAAAGTTCCGTTAGGTCAGTTGATAAAAGAGTCAGCTTATGTTTATAGAATTTATTTCAAAAAACAAATTCACTTCTATAAAATTTCATTTCCGATGGCATTCTGGTTGTGGCGAAATATCCGTCGCTACGACATTGTCCATATTCATGCGCTCTTCTCTTTTTCCTCCTTTGTAGCAGCATGGATAGCTCGGATCAAACGAGTTCCCTATATAATTCGTCCTCTTGGGGTGCTTAATCGCTACGGTATGCTTCATCGTCGTCGCTGGATTAAAGCTTTATCGTTCCGCTGGATTGAAACGCCTATCCTCCGTAACGCTGCGGCCGTACATTTTACAAGCAAGCAAGAAGCCCTAGAGGCTGCACAACTTATTCCAAAAATAAAGTCCAGAATTTTGCCACTAGGTATAGATATCGGATTATATCAAAAAGGCTATTCAGAAAATTTTTTAAAGACATACCCTGAAGCCAG
>JANWVL010000177.1 GCA_025056655.1 Candidatus Methylacidiphilales bacterium | reverse complement strand
CTAGCTGTTTGTAATGCCGATTTGATGGTTACCTTTGTGCAATCATTAATAGGACCGGTATATGACCCTCCGTCGGTCGAACTTCCTCCTCCTACCGAAAACGATAGACCTATCATCTTCACATTTATAGTTATTGAAAATGACCAGTTAAATCCTCCTGATGGGCACTGTGGCTTTTGGCCGCAAGGGGCTGTGCACTCTTTAGGCGAGCTAACGCTATATTTTACCACAGGTTTCCCGATTATCGTAAGGACATCCCTTATTCCATTATCCACACTATGATAGCTAAAACTTCTCTCTTCGTTTCGGGGTATGTCCCCATCTGGCGTAGGGTCAGGGGGTGAACACAAATACTTTGAAAGGCAATCCCCCCTCACAACAAGCACCTTTGCCGTTGTCGCAAGGATACCCGTTCGGTTTCCCGTCGCAATCCCCTCCAGGACCACTGGAATTAGCAAACGCAGTTGATAACATTATGGATAGTAATATACACAAGAAAGATGCATCTTGTCAATCTTATATAGTATTATGGCATTTTTAATCATATTAGTATAATGATTTATTAAATTTGGAATTTCTTGACATTATCTTTCAAACGGATTTCCTGCTCTACTGCCTCCTTGCGCTTCTTTAGTTCAATCCTGCACCCGCACCTCAAGTCATTCCGAGCCTGCCGAGGAATCTCCATTCTTTCTATGCGAGTTGTCTTTTATTCCATTTACCATGCAAATTGCTTGCAAACTACTTTTACAGCCCTATTAGTCCGTTTTAAAGCCTGCCTTGCATCATGCCCTCGTTACGCTAGATCACCTCTTCCCTTGCTATCTTTATATTATTGTCTCAAACAACTACCGTAACTGCTGCAGCCTAATCCTGCGCTTAAAAAGTGCTTAAGTTCTTTTAAGTAAAGCAAACTTTTATTCTAATTTGTTGAAGGCCTATATTTTATTTCAGATATATTAAGACAAAATAGATTTCCTTGCTCTCTCGAATCTTCTACACTATATTAAGTTGCAAAATATCATGCTTGTTTATCAATCGCATTTCGTATTACATTTTCTACACAATTCTTCTATAAGATTTTAATTCATTCTAGATCTGTTTGAATCTCTCGACTCAAGTTCCTGATGCAAATACATAATCGTTTTTATATAATATAAGCATTGATTTATACTCTCTGCCGTCTCTTTGCTTAAACTTAGTATTGTGGGTATATCTATACCAAAGCTGTATGTATCCCAAACAAATGCGAAATTTTTGCATCGAAGAAATTCCTCTACTTCTTTACTATATCTTGTAAGATTACCATTACTTTCTATATCCAATTGCCTGCTTTCTTTTAAGTATTTCAATGTATTCAAATAGCCTTTTAGACGGCTTATAAACTCCCTTTTATTTACCTCTAGGTTTTTATCATTTTCTATATCTGGTCTTTTTAGGTATCTATAAAATTCGTTTGTTATTAATTTTTGATTTAGCAACCTGATAGAACGCAACAACTCCTCTTCTCTTAAGTTTACGTAACAAGGAAACATCGGTGTAGGAGATATTACCTTATCTATGCTCAAGTAATTACTTAACAGATATGTGCATTTTTGGGCTATCTTATTTTTTGCAACCGTATCTACTTGGATTTTAGAAATATCACTTTCTAGCAATATGAATTTACTGCAAAAATCTATAAATGCCTTTTTTTGAAGTGCTGTTATTGCTCCACAATCAAAATACTCCCATCTCGCGTCCACAGGAGAGTTAAATCCCCATGCTAAATAATCGAATAATACACCTAATGCAGAGGAGCCAACTATACCATCTTGCTTAGGTTCCCCATCACACTCTTCCTGAATGTAAAGATCTTCTGGACTTATATTAGATAAATAGTCTAATGCTTTGATTGTTACTAATTCTCTGTGCTTTTGATCATGTAGGTAATTTCCTAATGTAAACAATGAAATTATGTTCTTAAAATCTCTAATCAAACTTTTATGATATGCTGCAGCCTCATTCCCACTGATTATATTATGGATAAGATAGACTGTCTTCGTGGCATAGTCTAGTTTTTTTATATCTATTTGGGGATCGTCGAATACTTTATTTTCAATAACTCTCTTTATTAGCTGTTCATCAATGTTTTTATACTCATTCGTTATACGTGAAAAACCATACACCATAGGTATATAGGGGTGGCTTTTCAATACCTCTCTCAATCTTTCTTCGCTGTGATTACGAAACAATTGAGTCACATCTGGATGGAAATATAACCACTTATCAGTTGATTTTAATTCTGCTGAAACAACAAAATAAATCAAAAGTGCTGTAATTATTCGCAAATCCATATTTAACTTTCACAATATGTTTTACATTCAGTAAATTTATATCCATCTTCTTTAGGCGGTGAGGGAGGAACTTGATGCATACGTATTTTAGGATACCCGTGATTCACATAAATACCCGTTTTAGGATCTTTTATTTGAACTTGCAATTCCTCAGTCACCTCTGTGTATACGCGAGCCAGTTGCATTGCTGCTTTGATAACTAATTTTTCGCATTTCTTTATAGGCCATCCACTATACGAATTGTTAGGCCCTCCCGGATCATCCACTGTTATACTAAAAATAAGCATAGATATAGAAATGGTCCAATTATGATTATCTTGTGGGCAAGATGTGAGCTGTCCACAAGGAGCAGTGCATGTCGTAGGATTTTCTACTGAATATACTATTCTAGGTTTCGCAGTGTATTTATAAAGATGTCGTTTATTATTTCCCACTCTAATCTCTCGCTGTCTTTCTGTTGGATTCTTTGGAATACTGCCGTCAGGTGCAGGATCAGGAGGCTCACACATCGTTATGGATAAACAATCCCCCTCACAACAAGCACCTTCGACGTCGTCACAGGGATAGCCGTTCGGTTTTCCGTCGCAATCCCCTCCAGGACCACTGGAATTAGCAAACGCAGTTGATAACATTATGGATATAGTAATATACACAAAGGATGCATCGTGTCAATCTTTATAGTATTATGGCATTTTTAATCATATTGGTATAATGATTTATTAAATTTGGAATTTCTTGACATTATCTTTCAAACGGCTTTCCGGCTCTAATGCCTCTTTGCGTTCCTTGGGCTCGATTATTCCGAGCACTACCTTTGCTCGAAGATACATCCCTCGTAGTAGAGTATAATTTTTCTGATCTTCCATAGTTCGCACGACTTCTCTAGCATGGGCTTTAGCTTGCAGCTCTTGTCCTCGATTCAATACTATTAAAATATTAATGGATGTAGCAAGTGTGGAGACAGGTATAATTCTCTTTAACCATCTCTTACCTACTTAGCTCTCGGACTATGTAATGAAGCTCGATGCGCGCTTACTCTCTGTGTTTAAAATTTCACAACCTGCACATCAATCCTTCTCTAATCTAAGCGATAGATATTTTTTATTATGCTCTTCTAAACGCTCTGGATAATTGATGAATTCTATAATTTTCTCATCAGCAAGAAACCCATCTGTCGTGTGGTAAATAATTGTCTTCCCAAAACGCTCATCTTGAACAATTGTAAGCTTATTGATCGTGGGCAAATCTAACGCTCCCTTATCTTTAAGTTGATTAATTTCTATAAGCTCATAACTCCGTTTAATAGTAGTATTTTCTTCCAATTTTTCTATGCCACCTTTCCTAGACACTTTTTTACCAAATGCTGTTTCGATAACTTTCGCAGGCAAGACAACATAACCATAATCTTTCCATTCCAAAAATTGCTTCTTAGAATTCAATACGTCATTTTCCTCTCTTCTCTTTAAATCTAAATCGTGTTGATAATAATCTACTATATCCTTATTGCTATATTTTTTAAAACTAATTACTCCGTGATGTTTTAGTATTCCTACACCATCTGAACATTTTGAAATTACATTCACTTCTATGTTATTATTTTTAAATTCATATCTTTCCTCTGTTTTTACACAAGGATACACTGAATTAGGATCATCTTGATAAATTCTACATCTCGTATATAAAAACAACCAAGGTAATGGCCCTTCATTAACGATAAAAGGGACATTACCACTATAGATCTCATGCCCTTCAATTTTTTTTCGTCTAATGCGTCCACTTGACTTACTTATTTCATCTAGCTGATTTTTATCAAAATCAATGTAACATATGCTATCTACTTTATCTTCACTTACTCGTATTTTGTTTCCTAAAACTGCTACATCAATTATCTTTTTATATTCTTTTTCAAAAGGTCCATCATTGCCGTCATAAAATTGATTGTATTTGTAGGTTGCACGGAATCCTTCGGTTGGCTTTAATAATTCGACCTTGCTATAGAGCTTATCCATCACAGCATCTTTATTAGCTAAGCACTCATTTGCTAATAAATTTATAATAATCAATGCTAATGTATAAATCTTGACCCGATACATACTCATTTATGACATGGCTTAGAGTGCACCAACTTATAGTGCCAAATTACCGTCCACTCAGCTTCAGGATAATCATACTCTCCCGCCTTGTAACATTTACCATAACGATATCTAACAAACCTTACGCCCGGCTGTGTAGCATCTTCTAACCTACAATCCTCTTCTAAGTTTTTGTCACCACATTTGCCATCTGTAAAAGCCTTATAATACATGTTGCCCGCTCTACAAATATCCCTAATAAAATTCGGTTGATCGACCTTTAAACACTGCCCCGGCCCGCTACTATTTGCCATAAGGATTTGGTGATAAAATCCCATGTAAGCCACCGTAACAGACATCGCACTAATTGCAAGCTTTTTCTTCATAAATTTTGTTTTCAAGTTCTTTCTCTTATTTGGGTTTTCCCTATGTTCCTTTTGCTAAACATGATACCTTTTCACACGATCGCATAGTATCTTCTCCTGCTCCTCTGCCTCCTTACGCTCCTTTGGATCGATCGTGCTCCATTCTCTTGTTCGTTCCGAGCTCAGGAGAAATCCTGTGCTAAAAATCTTATTATTATCTTTTGATCCGAATGAAGAATTCTTCGCTTTCAGTGTAAAAAAAACTTTAACAACGAATTATTCTTAAATGATATTTGCAGATTGCACGCCACGCAAAGCTCATATTGACATAATCGTTCCCTGCCTTTTTCCAAGTCCCCAATTTTTCTAAGCCCTCGCAAACATTATTCCGAGCACATAAAATCTATAAGCCATAACACCTCTGCCTTATTCCTCACCTGTCAAAGAGTCTATAAATAAGCTCTTCTCTTGAGTCATTCTAAGCTTGCTGATGAATCTAAGGCTTTTCATTGTTATCTACTATCTATTGCTTTCATCAGTCGCTATAGAATTTAATCTTTTTTATCATTTATTAGAGTTTTCTATAATATAGCTAATTTAAAGAAGGCTCTTTTTTCAATCGGCTCTCTAATTCCTGAGCCAAATGTATTATGGTCTCCACACAATATAAACATTCATTGATCTTTTCCATACACTCTCTACTGATTGACTCTGCTGTCGAAATGGCTATGCCGAAGGTATAAGGGTCAAAAACAAAGGAAAAATCCTTAAATTCAACAAATTCATCTACTATACGACTATTATGGCTAGCTTTTACATCATCTAAATCTAAATTTAATTTTTGCCATTCTGGCTCATTCTTTAAGGCAACAATCAATCCTAGAATTCTATCAATGAAAGCTTTTTGTGATTCAGTTAGTCTAATATTTCTTTCAATATCACTCGTAACAATAAATCTATAAAATGGATTATCTTTAAGTCTTGTGACTAGATCCTTGATTATAATTTTTATTTCATTGTTCTCTAACTTTACGTATGAGGCTAATAATTTCCTAGGTGAAATGACTACACTCTCTTTTAGAAAATTTAGTGAAAGGCAATTACACTTTTCTACTAGCCTTTTTTTAGATAAAGTATCGATTTGAATTTTCGAAAAGTTGTTCCGTAAGGTTACAAAATCATAATAAAAACCCATATATGCTTTCTTCTGTTTTTTTGTTAATTTTCCAAAACTATAAAAAGGCAAATCTTCATTAACGCCGACTTGAGTTCCCCATAGTAAATATGACATTAATGTAGTAAAAGCCGATGTCCAATCTTCATAGCAAACTTCCTGCATGCTTATTTCTTCCGGTGAAAATGCACCAAGATATTCAAGCCCTCTTTCTGTGACTAATTCTCTATGTTCAGAATCTCTCAAATATCCAGCAAGGATTATTGCCGCTAAGACATTTTTAAAGTCCTTTACTAAATCTTTAATTCTTTCCTCTCTCTTATTGATTATACTGTGTATAATGTAAAGGCTTTTAATTCCGTAGTCGTCTATTTTGTGGACATCTGTGTCAATTTTATCTTTATTTATCCTTTCTATTAATTCCTTGTTAATTTTTAAAAAATCTGCTTCAAAAATAGGAAAACTTAAATTTTTAGGAATATAAGAATGATGATTTAATTTTAGTGTTCTTCTATCCTGATTTTGTGTCTGTATCAATTTCAAAACTTCATCATCTATATATATATTTCTTTTTTCACTTGCTGTTAAATTATTACAGGCAAATATATATAATGTTAGAAACACACATATATTCATATTCAATTTAAATTTAAGCTCATGCATCTATTTTGAACAATAGTTCTTACAATGTGTAATTTTATATCCATCTTTCTTACTGTCACTAGTATGTGTGCCACCGTCAAGTGTAAGCTCTGGTCCATCATTCACCCACACATTAGCAGGATATATTTTTATTTGCCTTTGCACTTTAACAGTGTAGTTAGTAACCACACTCTAGCTGTTTGTAATGCCGATTTGATGGTTACCTTTGTGCAATCATTAATAGGACCGGTATATGACCCTCCGTCGGTCGAACTTCCTCCTCCTACCGAAAACGATAGACCTATCATCTTCACATTTATAGTTATTGAAAAT
>JANWVL010000176.1 GCA_025056655.1 Candidatus Methylacidiphilales bacterium | reverse complement strand
AGATTGAGGTGTGGGTGTGGCCAATCCATTCATGCTGCGGCAAAAACCCTGCCAGACGCGTGCATGGCGGACTTCATACGGGCTACGATCAGGAAGCCAATGCGCTGCCTTCGCCATCTTCATTCACCGCGAAAGGCTGATGAAACCGGCAAGCCCGGATAGATGCGGAGCTAATACGGCTTGGGAGCAAGATGACGGCGAGTGTAACGACTGGGGCGAGATCATAGGTTTGGTGCTTTTTAAGCCTGAGCGCGGCTGTGTCGGAAGATCAGCCACAGCGTGATCCATCCATCAATCCAGCGGCACGGCAACATCGCCCTGCCATGCTGTCTCTTGCCTAGATTCTGGCGCACTGCCTCTGAAGCCGCTTCGTTGCACGTGTTGGAAGGCAGAACGCTTGGCTCGCGGGGTCATTCTTTGTGCATGTTTTTCAAAATAATGTTCGGGCTTGCTCATAAAACCTGCGGGCGGCGGCATAGAAGCGTGGATCGAGGAAGGAGGCGGGACGGGAGGGAGTGCGGTGGCAAGGGGAAACGTGAATGATGCGTATGGACATAGCGTGGGTTATGTTTATAACAACGTGATGACGTGGAAAGAGACACGTTATCTTGGTTACGGCCCATCGCGCGAAGCAGTTAAGAAGCGGCTTGGGGAGGGTGTGGGCTTGCATGAAGCGAGCGGCTGGCGGGGGTATCGCACGGAAGGCGATGTCATTCACATGGGCGCAAGGCTGTATCATTATCCCACCGCTCGCTTTTTCTCCGCCGATCCCCTAGGCCACGCCTCAGATATGAGTCTTTACAGTTACGCGAATAATGATCCGGTGAATGGCGTGGATCCGGAGGGTAGAGCAGGTTATTTTATCGATGGGACTTGGTATGATTCTAATGGAAAAAATGGTGAGGTGAATAGTCAGACTAGTATTATATACGACCTCTCGAAAAATTATATAGGGTCGGGCACTGCATATTATTTTCCGGGAGTCGGGAATGATAGTCAAAATGGATGGTTGGATAGCCAAATAAGTGGTGCTACAGGTTTAGGATCAAAAGAAATTGCCAGTAATGTTTATAATAAGATAGTAGAAAATTACAATCGTGGAGATACGGATATACAATTGTATGGATGGAGTCGTGGAGGCGCGATAGCACAGGAGGTAACGCATATGATCGCAAAGGAAGGAATACCCAACACCAGCCCAGTCTCTGTGGGAGGGATGACGATAAATATCCCGTATCTTGTTGATCCAAATTCAAATCAAAAGGTGATTAGTCAAGTGCATTTAATTGATACGGTATATTCGATGGGTGTTAGTAAATTAAACTTAGGGTTTAATACAAGTGATGTTGCTAATAATGTGAAGCATACATTTTTTTATGATGCGAAAGATGATTTAAAGATTTTTGGTATTCCACAATATAATTCTATACCATCTAGTGCCAAAGTTTTTAATTTTGAAGGGGGGCATGGAGATGTAGCTGGAGTTGGTAATCTTTACACGGGAGCTCGGGTTTATGACTCGATTATTAACAATGCAGCTTTAATAATTGGAGGCTCTGTGTTTACGCAAGCGTATAGTTATAATGTTGATTCAGGTGAAATATCTAAAAATAAGACATTTGGAAAATAAAATCTACAAATGACATGAAGGCAATAAAAGTTTTTTTTTGGATTTGGCTATTTAATTATTTATTGATATTCTTGATTCCGATAATTTTTATGGGCTTATCGCATGTAAAATATCCTTTAGATTACACTTATGCAATGGGAATAGGAGTATTAATGGGGATATTTTGGGTGTTATCTGTAGTATTCTCTATAGTATTACTAATATTTGGATTCATCTATATAAGGTCGATAAGCATCAAGCAGAAATGGGCATGTTTCTTGCCGATCGTTTTAAGTATGGCTTTTTTTATTTTTGACGTTATATTTTTTAGATAAAAATTAAAAATCAGAAACGGATTTAAATGAAGAAATTCAGCGCTGCAACGCTCGGTATGCGTATGGACACAGTGTGGGGTATGTATATAACAACATTATGACGTGGAAAGAGACACGCTATCTGGGTTACGGCCCCTCGCGCGAAGCGGTAAAGAAGCGGCTGGGCGAGGGAGTGGGCTTGCACGAGGCATCAGGCTGGCGCGGGTATCGCCTCGAAGGCGACGTCATTCACATGGGGGCGAGGCTTTATCATTATCCCACGGGAAGGTTCTTGCAGGCTGATCCTTTGGGGCATGCCTCGGATATGAGTCTTTACAGTTATGCGAATAATGATCCGGTGAATGCGATCGATCCCACAGGCCGCCATTCCAGCGGCTTGACGAGTGGGATCAGCGGGTTTAATTCGACACAGATGGGGAATTCGATGCAAAATACCATCTCCGTGATCAGCGGCGGGATTAATACGAATAGAGGGGGATGGGAAACAAATAATTCAATTTTAATTTTTGGATCACAAGTTCTAAGTAAATTATCTGATGTAACTCTTGCACATGATCGCAACTGGCAAAACTTCACGCAATCAGCAGTGGCACAAATCCAAGAAGTAAGAAATCAGTATGGAATGGGTGCGAATATAGAATGGAGTGTGCAGCGATCAACCTATGAACAAAGAGCTATCAATGATGGACATGCTAGAGATTACTATGCATCGCAGATTGAGAGAACGGCCTCGCAAAATAATGTGAATTTGAGATGGTATAATTCAGATTACGATTTAGCGATTAATATAAATACCACAACATCTGGAGGTAATCGAACAGGAAACTCGCAGATATCGGAGACGTATTATTTTGGCCATGGAAAAGCAGGGGAAATGATGCTGCAATATAACGATAGCTCTAATAGTTCACGATTAACTGATAATGAAATTAGAGGAATGATCAATGGAGGCGCATTTACAGATAATTCTACATTTATCAATTACGGATGTAATGGTGCCACGTGTCACGAAAATGATTCAGTGGTGGATGCTTGGGGAGATGTGAGCGGAGGGAGTGCTACAGGTGTAAGAGGAACCACTAGCTATCACGGCGTGCCAAGTGGTAATCCTGTCATTCCAAACAAAGGCGCATCTTGGTTTCCTTTTGAACCTTAGAAGTTTAAAGGCAATATAGAACTCTAAATTACTATGAATAGATTGATAGATAAATTTATTTTAATATTATTTTTTTTAATACTATGCATATTTGTTTTAGGAATAATTAATGAGGTGTATTTTGAAAAAATAGGTTTTTATTTAGATGAAAAATATCAATATTTTGTTTTTGTAATGGCATCATTACCTATCATCATTTTTCTAATTTCATTATTTCTAGTTATAATTGGCATAATAAACTTCAAACGATTAAGCAGTATAGATAAAATAAAATGTTTTTTACCAATAATAGTTGTTGCTGGATTTTTTACTTACACGGGTGTTATGATGTATCTTGAGCATACATATCCCGAGGAGTTTCCAATTCGAGATCGTTAAGACAAGCCGATGCACGTAATCCGAGTAGCTCTATTTCTATTTTCTATAAGCGTCGCATTGGCTTACGTGCATAATGTTGAACCCAATTATGTCATGGGAAGATTCCTCGCGGCTGATCCTTTGGGGCACGGGAGTGATATGAGTTTGTATGGCTACGCGAATGGGGATCCGGTGAATTATATTGATCCGACTGGGAGAGCAGGTTATTTTATCGATGGGACGCACTATAGTGAACTTGGTCAAAATGGATCACATGATGGGTCAAACAATGTATATTTGCTTTCGCAGAATTAT
>JANWVL010000175.1 GCA_025056655.1 Candidatus Methylacidiphilales bacterium | reverse complement strand
TGGTGAATACGTGGGGTGGGCTTGGAGCGGGGTTATATGATTATAGAAACCGCATTTACAGCACCGTTCACGGCCGCTTCCTACAGCCGGATCCGATTGGGTTTGGTCACGATGTTACAATCAAGCAAGACGGTGGATGGGAGATGTCACAAAAAGTTCATAAGCTTATCATAAGAATAGAAGATGTTAACTTTTATCGTTATGTTAGAAATGGCATATTAAGTAAAAAAGATTCATATGGGCTGATTGGTGATTGGATATCAGGGGCGTTTACAGGTGCCTGTTACATAGGTGCTTTTCAACTTGCGAAATTTGTGGGCTTTAATCCAAATGATAAAGCATGGCATTGTATTACTTCTTGCGAAGTAGCTAAATCTTCCAACAGTAAAGTTGCAGAATCATTAGGAGATTTAAGGGAGGCTTGTCAAACAAAGTCTGGTGCCTCTACTGAAGACTCACAATCTGACCAAGAGGCGAATAAAGCAGGGCGAGATTGCGCTAATGATGCTGATTGTGTAATATGTTGTTGTAAAAAAGGATATAAATAATTTAAAAATAGTAATATGAAAGAATTCTTCAATAAGTTCAAATTTGCAATACGCACCACACTAGCTGTTTTATATACTTTATACTTTCTAGATGCTTCATTAAATATTCACTATCTAGTGATACAGAAAGGATTAGTAGGTGAGCTAAATATTATGTTGATTTGGTTTAAAGCATTCTTTTTAATAGCGGGTTTTTCTCTTATGTATTCAAGTCTTTATACTAGCTTCGTATTTGCCTTAATATATCTATTCTTTATAGGAGTAACAATGATTAGCTCATAGTCAAAACCTGGGTTTAGCGATGGATTGTATAAAATTTTGCAAAAATGGTGAGCAAAAGAATTATGTATAAAGTAGGGTGTAATAATTATTTAGAAAAAAAGCATGTAACTTGTCGAGTTTCCAGTAGAAGCTTGCGATCGAATGCTGAGGCTGCGAATAACTTCTCTACGTGCGAGGATAAACAAAGCGGTGTGATGGCGATGAGTCATCGCCTGCACGAGTATATACTAGGCAACAGCACCGCAATCTGCTTCCTTCAACCCGCCCTCATCGGCTTTGATGCTTGCGATGTGAATTGGTATAGATATGTGGGGAATAATGCAGTGAATTACACGGATCCGGAGGGATTGATGGTTTTCGAGCAGGAGTGTTTAGATAAATGTGAACAAGAGGGACGAAAGTGTGAATCTAGATGCGGCTTAGAATACCTTGGACGATGGAGAAATTTCAATCCTGTAACACTGTTTAGACAGGTCACTAAAATAGAGTTAGTAATATGTATATTAGGTTGTAGGAATGGAGTGATTAAGTGTAAAATGCGATGTTACAAAGACTGTGATAAAAACTACGATAATATAGCATGAATTACTCTAGATCAACATACAGATACGGCAGGATAAAAGCATATATTTTAATGATCATGCCGCTGCTGGCTATTATCTATAATTTGCTTTTGATATTTATTTTTAATATGCAAACGGTTACTCTATACATTATACCTGAGACGTTGGTCTATTTATTATTGATTATCTTAGGTTATGGTATATACAGAAAAAGCAAGCTTTCATGGATAATCGCTTCCATAATTTTTCTTCCAGTTTTAATAGGATTCTATAATATATATTATACAAGGAAGAATTGGAGTCATTTGAGGTGAGCCTATTTCAGATTATTTTTTATCAAAAAATGCTTGCAAAACGCTGCAATTTGAGTAGGAGCGATAGATAAAATGCTAGAGCTGCAGAACCAGAAACGAACGCGCAGGAGCGGGCAGAGTGGGGTGATGACGACTGATTGGTATTTGCATGAGAATGTGCTGGGGAGCACGGTGCGGGTGACGAATCCGACTGGGGACGAGATGTTGCGTGCGCAGTATGATGTGTATGGGCGAGTGAGATTTTTCCAGAATGGGCAACCCTATTTCAATTACACGACGCGGTTTTGGTATACGGGGCGGGAGATGTTAGGGAATGAGTA
>JANWVL010000174.1 GCA_025056655.1 Candidatus Methylacidiphilales bacterium | reverse complement strand
AGCAGAAAAGAAGCGGCTTGGGGAGGGGGTGGGCTTGCATGAAGCTAGCGGCTGGCGGGGGTATCGCACGGAAGGCGATGTGATTCACATGGGCGCAAGGCTGTATCATTATCCCACCGCGCGCTTCCTCTCCGCCGATCCCCTCGGCCACGCCTCAGATATAAGCCTCTACAGTTACGCGAATAATGATCCGGTGAATGGCGTGGATCCGACGGGACGGCATTCGAGCGGGTTGACGAGTGGGATCTCTGGTTTTAATTCGACGCAGATAGGGAATCAAATGAGTTATGTCTTAAGAGGGATTCAATTAGAATCTCAGCTTCGTATAGAAAAAGCTCAACTTGCATCAGCAGTTTATTATAATGATGGCGGAGTGAGTGCCGGAGCGATTCCTTCTAATTATAGTTTGATTACAAAGTATGATTTTCCTGATTCAGGATTATTTGCTGCAAAGTATCTAGACAATTCTACTGTGAAATTAATCTAGTATTTAGAGGGACTGAAAATCACAATTTAAAAGATTGGATCAGCGGCAATATTTCAGGAAAACAATATACCCAAGCTCTATCAATACCGAGCTATGCTGTCGATATAACTATAGGACATTCTCTTGGAGGCGGATTAGCTCAACATTATGCGATAGCTAACGATATTCCTAATTCAGTTACATTTAATTCTGCTGGATTTATGTATGTGAGTGTTCCAGCAATTCAGAGAGGTCTTAGGGATATAGCTACATCATCTAACAGCTCAATTCCGCAGTCTATAACAAATTATACTGTAAGTGGGGAGATATTGACGAGCGTGCAATAAGGAAGCGGTCTTTTAAATTATTTAACAAATTGGTGGCTTCCAAATCCAAGGGGGGAACAAGTTATCCTTAATCATGTAGATGAATCTCAAAATAGCTGGGATAGACATTTTATGGATTCTGTAATTAAATCTTTACAAACAGAGCAATCGCTGATAAATTTCATGTATGGGATACTGAAATACTAGAAAACTAGTAACGCATGAATACTAAATTTGCAATCACTTTCTTACTAGGATTAATTTTAATTCCAATTCCTTCTGCATATATAGTTTTTACTCTATTTCAATATCTTTCAAGAAAAGATCAACAAAAAGAAATCCGAGAAGATTTAATATGTCTATTGAATTTTGGCTATACGTTATCTATATTTTTTTTTATTCCGCTTTTAAATATATTAGTGTGGGGTATAGCCATTATAGTCCTTGTAATTTCTGTTTTAACTAAAAAAAATAATATTATAGATAAATTATCTTTAAAGTTCATAAAATCATCATCTAATAGTAAAAACTATCAAATAAATATATGCAAGCATTATTTTATATATTCAATAATTGGTATAGTAGCCTTTTTTCCATTTTTAAGTTTTTTTTACTGCCCATGCATTAATTGATATATGTGATTGTTCAATTCGTATGGCATCCGGCGGTTTTGGCGTAGAATCCCCATGTTTATTCTTAGGTCAAGATATAAGTGATCTATTGAGCTTAATGATTTTTAGCATGATATTTTTCCCTGGAACGTATTTTATTGCACTTATTATTGGTATATTATATTCAATCTATATATATAGAAAATTTGTTTAAAAATTCAACGGATTCTAATTCAATAAAGTTTTTTATTCCGAAAGAAAAGTTTAAGTGAAAAAAACTCGGTATCTGGGTTACAGTCCCTCGCGCGAAGCAGTAAAGAAGCGGCTTGGGGAGGGTGTGGGCTTGCATGAAGCTAGCGGCTGGCGCGGGTATCGCCTCGAAGGCGACGTCATTCACATGGGGGCGAGGCTTTATCATTATTCCACCGCCTGTTTCCTCGCCGCCGATCCCCTCGGCCATGCCTCAGATATGAGCCTCTACAGAT
>JANWVL010000173.1 GCA_025056655.1 Candidatus Methylacidiphilales bacterium | reverse complement strand
AAGCGGCTTGGGGAGGGTGTGGGTTTGCATGAAGCCAGCGGCTGGCGGGGGTATCGCACCGAAGGCGATGTCATTCACATGGGGGCAAGGCTATATCATTATCCCACCGCTCGTTTCCTCGCCGCCGATCCCCTTGGCCACGCCTCAGATATGAGCCTCTACAGTTACGCGAATAATGATTCGATTAACCGCATCGATCCGACGGGTCGCCATTCCAACGGCTTGACGAGTGGGGTGAGTGGGTTTAATCCTACGAGTAGTAATTTTTATTCACAAAGTTTTATCAATGGTGGTTATTTTTTGCCGGTGGCATCCTATAATTCTATTTCACATTATGGATCATCTAATGTTTCATCTGGAAATTTCATAACGAATGTGATTATGAATACAGTAGACTATGTCTATGAGATGACTAGGGGACATAGTGCTTTAACGAATATTGGTCTAGCATTTGGCTATGGCTTGAGCTTTGCATCAGGAGATATTTTAGATAGACAAAGCAATTTTATAGCAGGCTCGAGTGTCACGAGTATTAACGGTGTTTTAACAAATTTCAATGGTGGTTTTAATATGGCGCAAGGAGTATCTCAAGCACTCAGTCGTCCGACGAATCAAGTCGTAAATAATTCGCATTATCTCGGAGTTGGTGATTTCATCCAAGCAGTCGGCACACAGCTTGGAGCCATAGATATTACTGCAGTCCGCGCGGCTCAATCGATACGTGCAAACAATGGGGGTGCGGTAGTAGCTTTTAGCCAAGGGACGATGATTGTTAATCGTGCTTTGGATTTATTATCTCCTGAAGTAAAGCGCAATATTGATTTTGTGGGAGTAGGTGGTCAGACAGCGATCAATACGGATCGCGGATTAAATAGTGCGGTGAATGTATGGCATAATAGCGACCCGGTGACATGGACGCAGGTAATTCCAAGCACCTTGGAAGGAAATTATTACCAGTCACCCATCACGACATTTGGTGAACCTGGCTTTAATATAGATACACATGACTTCGATAATCTATACTTACCCTATCTGATGGAAAATGTATTTCCTAACTTGCAAAAATAAAATGACAGAGAATCGATTCATGCCCAAGATAAAGAAATGGCGTATGAGATTTTTATCGATGGTTGGTAAGGGAGTCGTGTTATTTTGTGGGTTAATCGTATTATTGACCATTATTTTAAGGAGCTTATTAATAAGCACTAAAGATGTAAGTAATCAAGAGCCATTTAAATCGTATGTTGGGAAAGATTATATGCTAATGAAGAATGTGTATTTATATAGATCTGAAGGTGAATTGTTTCTTGGTGATCATACTGTGTTTCCTATTCTGCCTCAGGAAACATCAACAATACATATTGGAGCGAATGAGTTTAATTATAAAGTATTGGATGTGATCCAGGCACGGACAATAATGCGACTGGAGAAAGTTGTGATGCATAAATCCGCTGGGCTTACTAATAAACGTTTTTTGATGCGAATTAAGGATGGTAAACATGAGGGCTATCTTGTGAATGCAATACGGTTTATTTCTACACGAAGAAGTAGGCAATTTGACGATCTGAACAGGTATTGGGATTATCATCTTAATGAAAAATACATCAAGCCTGTAGAAAGATAAAATAGAAAATTCTCTGGACTGATATAGACGAAATATACGAATCATTCCACATGATTAGTGGCTTGGAAGCATGGATTGGTGAAGGAGGAGAGAGGAGAAGCTATTATGGACTTTTGCTTGATCATCCAGTAGTTCGAAGTAGTAGAAGCTTTTGGTTTCCTTACGAATCTTAAATTCAATTTTTCTATGGTAAGAAAAGATTATTTTAGCTTATTGTTTTATTTGCATTTAGTATCAGCATTTATTTTTGTTGTATTTAACGCTCTAAGCTATCATTTAACCATTACTCAACTAAATAATTATCTTAGAGAGTCTACTAATTTCATAGAGATGGGATGGCTGATATCGATGCCGCTATTTGTTTTACTACCATGGGTGCTATTGTATCAATGGATAAAAAATAGAGATTGCTTTTTTATAGATGATAAACTAAAATTAATATTTTCGTTAACGGTCTTAATCTTAGGATTGATTTTTTATGTTTTACAATATTATTATGCTGAAGAAATTATTTATAAACTTCAAGAATCTATTGAGTTTAAACATGGAGATTTTGTAGAGCAAATATATAAATCTATATATGTATTTGGTTGTTTGGTTTTTCTATTCTTGACAGTATATATGATTATTGGGATTAAAGAAAAATCGTGGTGTTCTAGCCAAAATAAGGTAAAAGTTTCTTTAATGCTTGTAGCTCTGATATATATATATCATTGCATATTTCTATATTTATATACTTATATGAGATAATTAACTATCTTCAAGAATTAGCAAAATTAAAATAAATGTTAAACTACGATTAGCATTATTATCAAATCGTTACTGTGAGGTATTATGCATGAAGCTAGCGGCTGGCGCGGGTATCGCCTCGAAGGCGACGTCATTCACATGGGGGCGAGGCTTTATCATTATTCCACCGCCTGTTTCCTCGCCGCCGATCCCCTCGGCCATGCCTCAGATATGAGCCTCTACAGAT
>JANWVL010000172.1 GCA_025056655.1 Candidatus Methylacidiphilales bacterium | reverse complement strand
GCATCCTCACCATCACCCACCCACGACGCAACCTCCCAGCCCTACACCACCACCTACACACCCGCCACATCATCACCTCCCTCCGCCACCTCCCCGACCACACCCCCTGCCTCCGCATCTCCCCCCACGCCTACAACACCCCCGACGAAATCGCCGCCCTCCTCGAAGCCCTAGACCACCCCACCCCCTAGCCCCCAAAAAAAACCAACCCCACCCCCACCACCAAGCACTGTAACACAAATGTAACAAACCCAAGCTTGATTTCCACCCCACCACCAGCAAAATATAGGCCCCCACCCCACACACCGCTCGCCCCCACAGAGACTATGAGCCACAAAATCCTCCTCGTGGACGACGAAGCCGACGTCCTCGACATGCTCTCCCTAGCCCTCACAAACGAAGGATACGACACCATCAAAGTCAACAACGGCGCCGAAGCCCTCCAAACCCTCAAAGAAAAAAAAATCGACCTCATCATCCTCGACATCATGATGCCCGGCATGAGCGGCACCGAAGTCTGCAAACAAATCCGCAAACACCCCCAACTCGAACACATCCCCATCATCATACTCACAGCCAAATCCTCCGAAATCGACCGCGTCCTCGGCCTCGAACTCGGCGCAGACGACTACGTCATCAAACCCTTCAGCCCACGCGAACTCGTCCTCCGCGTCAAATCCATCCTCCGCCGCGGACAAGGCATCCCCCACGCCGTCCTCCAATGCGGCCCCATCACCATCGACCGCGTCAAACACACCGCCCACATCAACAAAACCCCCCTCACCCTCACCGCCACAGAATTCAGCCTCCTCGCCACACTCGTCGAACGCAAAGGCACCGTCCTCAGCCGCGAAATCCTCCTCAACGACGTCTGGGGATACGAAACCATCATCGACACCCGCACCGTCGACACCCACATGCGCCGCCTCCGAGAAAAACTCGGCAAATACGCCGAAATGATCGAAACCATCCGCGGCGTCGGATACCGCCTCAGCGACACCTACCCCATCAAATAAACTCCCCCCACACCCCAAAACCCACACCCCACAAACACACCAGCCACACCCCACCAAAACAACACCCCACAAAAAGCCTCCCAACTCCCAACACCCCACAAAAAGCCTTCCAACCCCCAACTCACTACAAAAACCCTTCTAGCTCCCACCCCACCCACATCCCCGCCCCCCACCCACATTCCCCGCCAAACCAAAAAACACTTTGCCCCACACCAAACACACGCTAAAACAATAAAAACACCCCACACCAAACACCCCACCCACCCATGAACCCAACCCACCACACCCCCCCACCCACCACCAAAACCCCACCCCGAGGCCAACCCGGCCCCCTCATGAAAGGCTCCGAAATCCTCATCACCTGCCTCGAACGCGAAGGCGTCGACACCCTCTTCGCCTACCCCGGCGGCGCCAGCCAATACCTCCACCAAGCCCTCACCAAAAGCAAACAAATCCGCACCATCCTCCCCCGCCACGAACAAGGCGGCATCTTCATGGCCGAAGGCTACGCCCGCGCCTCCGGCAAAGTCGGCGTCTGCATGGCCACCAGCGGCCCCGGAGCCACCAACCTCGTCACCGGCATCGCCGACGCCTACATGGACTCCATCCCCCTCGTCATCATCACCGGCCAAGTCCCCTCCTACATGATCGGCAAAGGCGCCTTCCAAGAAACCGACTTCTTCGGCCTCACCCTCCCCATCGTCAAACACAGCTACCTCGTCCTCGACGTCAACGACATCCCCCGCATCGTCAAAGAAGCCTTCCACATCGCCCGCACAGGCCGCCCCGGCCCCGTCGTCATCGACATCCCCAAAGACACCCAAATGGCCACCACCCAACCCATCTACCCCGACACCATCCACCTCCGAGGCTACCGCGCCGACTACCAAGCCGACGACGTCGCCCTCCACGAAATGCTCGGACTCATCGAAAAATCAGAAAAACCCATCCTCTACGTCGGCGGCGGCGTCATCAGCGCCAACGCCTCCCAAGAACTCCGCACCTTCGTCCAACACACCGGCATCCCCGTCGCCACCACCATCATGGGCTGCGGAGCCTTCCCCGAAAACCACCCCCTCTCCCTCAAATGGCTCGGCATGCACGGCACCGTCTACGCCAACAACGCCGTCAACGAAGCCGACCTCCTCCTCGCCATCGGCGTCCGCTTCGACGACCGCGTCACCGGCAAAGTCACCGAATTCTGCAAACACGGCACCATCGTCCACATCGACATCGACCCCTCCGAATTCAACAAAAACAAACCCGTCCACCTCCCCATCCTCAGCGACGTCCGCTACGCCCTCTCCCGCCTCAACCAAATCATCCAATCCGAAAACCGACCCCGCAAAACCTTCCAACCCTGGCTCGACCAAATCAACGCCTGGCGCCGCGCCTACCCCCTCACCTACGAAAAATACCCCGACCGCATCGCCCCACAACTCGTCATCCAAACCCTCTGCGAACTCACCCACAGCGAAGCCATCATCACCACAGGCGTCGGCCAACACCAAATGTGGGCTGGCCAACACTACACCTACATCCACCCCCGCACCTTCATCACCTCCGCAGGCCTCGGCGCCATGGGCTTCGGCTACCCCGCCGCACTCGGCGCCAAAGTCGCCTGCCCACACCGCCAAGTCATCGACATCGACGGCGACGGCAGCTTCCTCATGAACATCCAAGAACTCGCCACCGCACGCGTCGAAAAAATCCACGCCAAAGTCATCATCCTCAACAACCAACACCTCGGCATGGTCGTCCAATGGGAAGACCACTTCTTCGAAAGCAACCGCGGCCACACCTTCCTCGGCCTCCCCGATGACCGCGAAAAAATCTACCCCGACTACCCCACCCTCTGCAAAGGCTTCGACATCCCCTGCGAACGCATCTCCCACCCCGACCAACTCCGCCCCGCCCTAAAACGCCTCCTCGACGCCGACGGCCCCTACGTCCTCGACATCATCGTCCCCTACACCGAGCACGTCTTCCCCTTCATCCCCGCAGGAAAAACATACAAAGACGTCATCACCGAACCCCCCCAACACATGCGAAAAAAATAACCCCCCCACCCCCCACACCACCCATCCATGCCCTCCCTAGCCGATGCTGCCCTCCTCATCCTCGGCCACGGCTCCACTCAAAATGCTGAATCTGCACTCCCTACCCATCTCCACGCCCTCGAAATTTGCCGCCGACGCATCTTCAAAGAAGTCCACGTCGCCTTCTGGAAAGAAGAACCCAACTTCCGCGCCGCCCTCCGCCCCATCCAAGCCCCCATCGTCTTCATCGTCCCCAACTTCATCTCCGAAGGCTACTTCACCCAAGAAATCATCCCACGCGAACTCTCCCTCACCCCCCCCATCACCCGCACCCCACACCACACCCTCGCCTACTGCACCCCAGTCGGCCTTCACCCCTCCATGACCCAAGCCCTCCTCCAACGAGCCGCAGAAATCGTCTCCCCCACCCCACCCGACCCCGCTCAGACAGCCCTATTCATCGTAGGACACGGCACCAGCCTCAACGAAAACTCCACACAAATCATCTACCGACAAGCCCACATCATCCGCCAGAAACACATCTACGCCGAAGTCCACGCCGCCTTCATGGAAGAAGCCCCATACATCAAAGACTGGCCATCCATCACCTCCCAACCCAACGTCATCGTCGTCCCCTTCTTCATCGCCGACGGCCTCCACTCCTACGAAGACATCCCCGTCCTCCTCGGCATGACCGACAACGTCCGCACCAACCCCTTCCGCAACCCCCACACCGTCGGCCACCGCCGCCTCTGGTATGCCCGCGCCATCGGCACACACCCCTTCATCGCCGACGTCATCCTCGCCTCCGTTCAATCCTTCATCGACGACCACCCAGAAATCTTTCAAAACATACCTACCCCAAAGCCTGACGCCCTTTCCTCGTGGATCGCAAGTCTCCACTTCCCCCACCGCATCGGCCAACTCACCATACACAAACAACACTCCCACTACCTCCTCACACACCACCATCCCACTCCACCTCTGAAAACTCTCGAAGCCGCCACCACCGAAGACCTCCTCCTCGCCCTACTCCGCCTCTCCAAAAAAAGCCCATCTGGAGAATATCGTTACCTCACCACCTCCCCCGATCTCCCCACCGATTGGCAAACCCCACCCCTCACCCTCGAACAACTCATCTCCGCCCTCCAAATCCTCCACCCCAACGCCCTCATCGACCGCTACCTCTACGAACACAACCTCCTCCCCATCACCCCCATCCACCACACCACCTCCCGCCAGACCGGCATGTATCGCCGCACCTCCACCGCCACACCCCACCACATCACCCAAGCCCAAAAAAAAATCTGCCACAAACACTGCTCAAAAATCCCACTCTGGCATCCAGACCCCCCCTCCCCCTCCCCACCACCCCTCGCCCCCCACCACATCCCCTGCCCCGAAGCCTGCAACGCCTACATCTCCACCCTCCGCGAAACCCTCCTCAACGAAACACCCACCCCCCAACCCTCCCACACCTAATAACACAAAACACCCCACTAAAACAACCCCGCACCATAGCCACTCCATTTCTATAATATTCCCAGCTCTATTTTAGTCACCCATCTTGACCATGTTGCAGGATAAATATTTCCCCATCTACCAAAGGATTCCAAACCACATCAAGCCTCACGGTTCCATCCCCGCCGTTCACACCCACCCAGACACTCCCACAAAAATCACCCACCCAAACTGAAACAGAACCACACAACTCATCAGCCCATTCCCCACATATCTATATACCCATTCACACACCCGGTATCAAACCCTATCGGATCTAGCTGCAGGAAGCGGCCGTGAGGGTGCTATAGATGCGGTTGCGTGTGGTGTCAACAAAGAAACTTGATGAGGGATTCAGCGGCAGGGATGCCACTGCTACTTTTTGTGCTCGATTTTCTGATAAACTTTGCACACTAATTATTTATATGCTATTGCTTTTTTAGTAAAGATTTATTTTTAAATATCATGTGCTCTTTGTGCTGCTTGCTTTACTAAGGGATTGCCAGCCTCTCATTCGACCTTTTAATTATGCGACCCCATGCAAATCTTCCATCTTATATAAACACGCGAAACAGGATTGTGATTTCTACGTCTAGTGTCTATTGCCACACTACATCATCTATATCTGCACTATTTTATCTCTGTCTAATGAGAATTTGAAACAGTTTTAATCTCTGTCTTCTCAAATTATTCAGCGAACCCCTCGTGACCAATACATCTTTCTCTTTTCCCAATCGAATTTAACAATAAATCCATCGTAAGTTTTGTATTCAAGAGAGCTATCTTGATTTATTTCAGGCGTAAATTTGTGATTGTTTCCTATATAATTTGTGTATTCATTGTAATCTATACCTAAATCACAATAGCCATGAAGATTATTCAAATCAGCATTAACCCATATCACTATCTTCGAAGATGTAGGTGGCAAAATGTTATTAGGTATTAAATTATTTTCAATAGCTTCACTTGCTTCTTGATAGGATTTGATCTCAATCTTGACATAATCCGAGCAACCATAAAATTGCGTTATGCTAATAAAGGCTGACACCGCCACTACTATTAAAACTATAAAAATTATAGTTACACGTCTTGATATAGTGATAAGTTTTTCTATAACCATACTCTTATTAGTTTGATCCCTAATTACATAAAATGTAAACTCCGCCGTTTTACTGATAATCTTTGCAACAACAGTCACACGTTTTATCTTTGGGACAATTTAATCCACTATAATTTGCATTCATATCATCAAGACTGTCGCGAGCGGCTTCGATATTATTCGCCACCTCTTTAGGTTTCCCTGATGGTAGTCTAGGATTACATCCTACTTTAGCCATTAACTGTTCAGCTCGATTTTTTAACAAATCACCTATCTCACGCAACTTCAGTAATGTCTCTGCAAAGCTCTTATTACCTTCCCTTGCAGCTCTACATGCAGTCATACAATGATAGTATTTATCTTTCCCTTTTATATTGTTTTTTACAATTTCTTTCTTAAGATCATTATAACCATCTATTAATATATCTAGTGTCTTATTAAATTCTGTAACACTAATGCAATTACCTATCGGATCTATATAATTCACCGGACTATTGCCGACATATCTATACCAATTTACATCCTCGGCATCAAACCCTATCGGATCCGGCTGCATAAATCTTCCCAAGGTAGTGCTATAGATGCGGTTTCTATAGTCGTATAGACCTGAGCCAGTGCCGTCGTTTCTGTTTCCAAGCATTTCGCGCCCAGTGAACCAGAAGCGGGTGTGGCTGGCATTGTAGGAGGTAAAGTTATTCGCTGTGCTGCCGTCGGCGAAGTAAGCTTCTCCATAGACGGCGTATCGGGCGCGGTGGATCTCGGTGCCTTGAAGGTCGATGAGGCGGGCGGTGCTGCCGAGGATGTCTTCTTGCAGGTAGTCGGTGTGTGTGGCGCGGTTGCCTACCGGGTCATATGTCCGGCTTTGGGTTTTGCTCGCGTTCACGTTGTTAACC
>JANWVL010000171.1 GCA_025056655.1 Candidatus Methylacidiphilales bacterium | reverse complement strand
GGTTGAACCGGTTGAGCTGTAAGATAAGTCAACACGACAAGACGCTCGCCGATTTTGCGATTGTCGTAGATCTCGTAGAAGCGTGCGCGGCCATACACCTCAAAAGCTTTCGAAGTGCGCTCTATGAAAAGTTTCAGATTGGTTGGATTCTGCGTCAACGTGCTATCGGCCAAAAGTTCACGGTAAGCCTCCTCAATTTTGCCTGAAATAACTTTAGTGAAAAAATTTTGCATTCTCTCAGACAAAGGTGAGGGTGGTGGGACGGGGTTGGGGGGACGATAAAAAGACGTTTGAGAAGTTTTGGATTGAAATGGAATTTCCTTTACGGATGGCTCACGCACGATCCGTTCAGCTTGAGTATGGCCTTTTTTCTGCGCTGTAAGAGAGGCAAGGGGAATAAGTGCCAAGACGGATAACAGGCTAAGAATTTTCATAGGATTTAGAGGCATGGAGAGGATGTATAGAGTGCTATGGAAAAGCGACAAAAAACTTCTTTTAGGCTGTTTGTTTTTCGCTTGGTGAATATTGAGGCGAAGGTAAAGAAAGAAGCCTGTCCATGACCCGAAGGATTATTGCGGCCATCATCGTCATTCAATTGCTCCAACTATTCTTGACACTCACTCCTTGGGATCAAGCTTTTCTAAATTTCTGGGGGCTTTCCGAAGATGGGGTGAAGCGTGGATGGATATGGCAACTCTTCACATATGCTTTCCTGCATGCTGATACGTTTCCCCTTTTTCCTCTGCATATCTTGATGAATGTAATGGTGCTGAGTTACCTCGGAAGAGCCATCGAAGCCAAAAGCACACCTCGTCATTTGTGGAGGCTTTTTATATATGGATCGCTAGGTGCAGCTGTGTTGTGGCTTCTTAGTGATGAGTCCAATCATGCGACTTATGTGATCGGAGCCAGTGGTGCGGGCTTCGCTTTTCTCACCGCGTATGCTGTCTGCTTCCCAGATCAGCGCCTAAGGGTGTGGCTGATGTTTTTTCCAGTGGTCTGTAAAGCCCGCACGCTCGCTCTTGGACTTTCGGCATTTGAATTTGGCTGTGTTATTTTGGGTTGGTTCCCGTTTGTAGCCCACACTGCGCACCTCGGAGGCGCAATGGTCGGATGGTGGTATGGTCGCAAGATCAGGGCTTATATTTTGAGACGAGAATTGGAGGGATTACTGCCGGGTTGGGAATTTTGGGATTCACCGATGAAGTAAAAACGGAACACTTCGTATGTTCTTTCGCTACTTGCTTAAAGGCTGGGCACAGTATCCTATCGGGTTTGTTTTAAATGGGCTGAGCCTAGCGCTTGCTGTTGCGGTTTACGTTGCGGTGCAATGTGTAAATGAAAGCGCACATCGTGCGTTTGTCGCATCGGTGAACGTTGTAGCTGGGCGAGCTGATACCGAAGTGGTGAACCCAAGCGGAATGCTTCCGGAAGAGAATTATTTAGCGGTCATTCGGCATCCTGATGTCAAAGCAGCCACACCAATTTTAGAGAGGTTCGCCACGCTAACCGATTTCCCTAATGAATATTTGCGTGTTGTCGGTGTAGATTTTTTTTCAAACGCTGAGTTTGCTACGGTTGCGACACGTTCGTTTACCCCAGGCGATGAGTCACTGGCGGAACAATTCCTGAGTGTAGCAAATGGAATTTTGATCAGTGACAAACTTGCTAGACGCCTGAACATTCGCCAGGGCGCAGAGCTTGGGCTCCAAACCTCCGAAGGCGTTAAGAGAGCTAAAGTTATAGCTATTTATAAGCTCACAGAGACTTGGGTAGGCGCTGATGAACATATCGCTGTGATGGACATAGCCCATGCGCAGGATTTTTTCGGTTACGTCGGTCAGCTTTCGCGCATCGATATCATCCGTCACGAAGGAGTCACTCTTGAAAGTTTATCGAAGACATTGCAACCGTATTTGACTGCAGGGTCTAGAATACAAGAGCCTCTGCGGAGGACAGAGCGGCTTTCACAAATGACCGAAGCTTTCCGTTTAAACCTCATCGCGCTTAGCCTAGTGGCTATGCTTGTGACTGTTTTTCTAATTTACAACACAACAACGGCAATGGTGGCTCGTCGTTATTACGAGATCGGTATCTGGCGCGCTCTTGGAGCATCGCGAGGGAAAATAATGCGTGCTTTTATAGCTGAGGCGGTCTTTTTAGCGTTAATCGCGACGATGCTAGGTCTTCCGCTTGGATACTTTTTGTCCCGAGCTCTGATTGAACAAGCTTCGCAGACGATTAGTTCCCTCTATGTGACGGTGAATATACAGGAGATCTTTTTTCCATCAGAACAAGCAGCAGTGGCCCTATCGTTAGCTGTTCTTGCGGCACTTGCAGGGGCTTGGCTACCTGCGCGGCAAGCCTCAAGCGTTGAGCCAGTAAAAGCGCTTCAGCCTGCTCATATCCGACTGGCCGCTCGGCAGCATATTCCAAGTTGGACATTGGTAGGCTTCCTACTCATAGGGGCAAGCTTGGAATGTGCGCGGTATAGTGAACGTTACGGGCCGCAGTGGTTAAGCTTTGGAACGGCTTTATTTTTGCTTCTAGGGGTATCGTTTTTATGTCCGTTAATCTTTTGGGTCATTTTAAAGGTAGCCAAAATTTTTCCGGCAACTTTCTGGCGTCTTGGTATGGAGCAGTTTGAGCTCGCCTTTACGCGTAATGTGATATTAGCAGGCTCTATTGTCTGTGTGCTCGCAATGGTGGTGGGGATTATGATTATGGTATCCAGTTTTCGCGTTACGGTTAACCAGTGGATTCTTCAGACTGTGCGTGCAGACCTTTACATATCTCCAGTGTCCGCTTCAACAATAGGTTCTCAAGAGATCTTGCCTCAAAAAGCTGTTGAGAAATTGCGACAACTAATTTCCGATGACCGTATTGACTTGTATCGTGAGGTGTCGGTCGAGTATGGCGAACGTGCTGTTCGATTAGCAGCGATTCGTTTTGATATTGCTGCAGAGCGAGGTGGAATTCGTTTTCTGGATCAGGAGAGGAGAAAGCAGGCTCGGCCTGAATTATTGAAGGAAGCAGCGGAAAAAGGATGGATTATTGCGAGTGAGAGTTTTGCGCGGCGACACAAAGTGAGGGCTCGACACCGCATCCGATTATTAACCCCTGGCGGAGAAAAAGTGTTTCGTATTGCAGGGATCTTTCAGGACTATACATCCGAGAGTGGCTTGATTTTGATGGATCGGAAAACTTATCAAGAATACTGGAACGATGATTCGATCAGTAGTGTGGCTATTTATCTACCTCCAGAGGAGAGCATTGAAGAGTTCAAAACAAAAATCCGTGATGTGATGAAAGAGTATGGGACTTTTACTATTCAATCGAATCGTGAATTGCGGCGGCAAGTCATGAAGATTTTCGATCAAACTTTTGCTATTACGCATCTCTTGCAGGTCATCACGATGTTGATCTGTGGAGTGGGGGTTTACTTGAATGTTTTGGTGCATGGATTTGAGCGGTCGAGAATTGTGGCGGCTCTGCGAGCTTTAGGCGCGTCACGTTTTCAGATACTTAAGGTTTACACTTGGGAAACTCTTTTGCTTGCTGTGGTGTCGGTGGTGGTTGGAGTAGCAGCTGGGTATGGTTTAGCATGGGTGTTGGCTGAGGTTATTAATAAGGTCTTCTTTGGCTGGACGATCAACCTGATATGGCCGCGTAAAGAACTGCTTGTCGTGTCGCTCTCTGGGATTGCAGTAGTGATGATTGCTGTGTGGATGGCTGCTTGGCGGGTGGGAAGGCGAAGCATTGCACAAGCAATGAAAGTGGATTAAGCGACGCATTCGATGCATGAAATATTCAAGACTTGATTTAGGAAGAGCACGGTGTTGAAGTAGAGTATGTTATGAAGTTTAGTCAAGAAGTGCGCCGTGCAGCTAAAGGCCTTTTTCGTTTATGCATGGTCGAAGGAGAGTTGGACGAAAAGCGGCTAAGGTTAATTATTGATGAACTGATAACGCGTAAGCCTCGAAACTATCTAGCTATTCTTGATCGGCTAATTTACTTAATAAAAAGTGATCAACAGAGACGGGTTCTGACGATTACATCTGTGAGTCCTTTAGGCGAACAAGAAAAGGAGCGTATCTTCCAAGAAGTGCGGGGTCGTTTGCCCCAGGTGAATTGTGTCTGCAATACTGTGGATCCAGAGATTTTAGGGGGGGTGCGTCTTCAGGTGGGAAGCGATGTGTGGGATTACTCGGTTGAAGGAAGTTTGAAAGAAGTCGAGCGATTACTTGCAGCGTAGAGGGTCATTCTTGCCATCGCTCTTGAGCCGTCCGGGGGATCATTGATGGAGTGATGAGATTTTGTTTTTGGCTTATCTCATAAAGTTCGCGCAGACACCGGCTGATTCGACTAGTCCACAAAGCTATGCTTTCATGTTTGTTTGGTATCTCGATGGGTTTGTAGAGTGGAGGGCCGAAGCGGATTAAGATTTGCGGGCGGCGCCAGATTTTTTTGTAGGCATAGAGTTGATCGCTACCGATTATCAATGATGGAATAACGGGACAATCAGCAAGGTAAGCCAGTGTAGCAAGGTCGTTGTTGATACAAGCTCCATTGAGAATCGATTGATAGCCAGTCCTAATGCCGCCTTCCGGATAGATCACCACAATCCGTCCGTCTCGCAGGCGTTTAAGAGCCTCACGCGCAGCTCGGCTGTCGGTCTTTTCGCGGTTCACGGGGAAGCAGCCAACCATACGAAGCCATGCGGCGATGATTTTTGAATCAAAAAGCTCCGAAGTAGTCATAAAATCAAGGTGATGTTTAAATGCTAGGGTGAGCAAAGGGGGGTCGAAGTGGCTAATATGGTTCGCGGCAATAATGAAAGGTGGCTTTGGCGGTAGGGAATCGAAGATTAGCCGAATCCTCAGTAAAAGCAGAGAGAAGCAACGGACTATAAATTTCGACGTGGCATAAACGATAGGCAGGGAATAAAGAGCCATATGCAGCTTGGAGAATTGCAGCTTGGGAAACTGTATACTATGCGTCTCTTCGAAAATGGCAGCATGAAACGATATATGGACTTAAATTTTTAGGGGATTGTGCAATCGTAGGATGTAAAAGAAAGTAAGGCAGTCTTTTGATGCGAATCAAAAAAGAGACCTAGTTTTTAGTTGCGTAGTTCAGAGCGGAGATGACTTCGGAAACTGAATTATGTGAGATTGGAATGACTCACCGAAGGATGTTTTTAGTAGCTTTTTGAGACCTGTTACGTCAGCGTCTGGATGAAGAAAGGCAATCATCGTGCTTCCGCTACCGCTCATTAGAGCATCAAAAACACCCAGTGCCGTCTGTTTTCGGAGCCAATCCTTTAGGACTGCGAGGGTAATAAATTTCGAGAATACGGCCGGTTCAAGATCGTTGCGTAATGGGCAGTAAGGCCAAGTGTGACTGGTTTCACCCTGGGTTGGATGTTGAGCATAGGTTTTGTAAGCCCATGGCGTAGGCACCGAAAAAGGAGGAAAGATCAATAGTGCAAAATGAGCACCCGAAAATGGGATATGAGTGATGATTTCCCCTCGTCCTTTGCAAATCGCCGGCTTTGGAGAAATAAAAAACGGAATGTCTGATCCCAGTGGTGCAATCCACTCTTGAAGTGTCTGGTCAGGAATTTCTGGCGCATGAAGGTTTCGAAGAGCTTTTAGCACGGTGGCTGCATTACTTGAGCCACCACCTAATCCACCTCCATGAGGGATCTTTTTTTCAATGTGTATATAGACTCCTCCTGAGATTTGGGTTTTTTCAAAAAAAATTTGGGCAGCTCGATAGGCCAAATTTTTTTGATTGGTCGGCAGTGACGGATCTGAGCAAGTGAGGACAATTCCAGAAGGCTGAGTCGTGAGAGTGATTAGATCACAGAGTGAGGTAGGAACCATGAAAGTCTCGATCTCATGGAAGCCGTCAGGGCGTTTTCCGAGAATTTTGAGAAAGAGGTTAATCTTAGCCGGTGAGTAATACTGCATGATAATTTTTCGGCTAAGGGTAGCTCAACGGATTTAGTTTCTAGCAAATACAGCTGGAGAAATCAGGTAAGAAGCAGGAGGATCTGGATCACGGTAATCATTTGGCCGAGGTGCGTCCCGGCCAAGGGTTAAGTCTTCGGGGTGAGAGTCAGCGATATGTATAGGAGTGCCAATCTGAACGAGGTCAAAGAATTTTTTTGATGCATTTTTGTGTAAGCGCAAACAACCGTGGCTTCTTGGAATCGGCCAAACATACCCTTCGTGAAAACCGTATGCGGGCATAAACTCTACCCAGTAAGGCATCGGATACCCCACGTAGCGCCAGCCTCTGCCCGGCGGGCGATTGGAACTTTTCCCTGGTATTATCTCATTTTCCCTGACCCAAAATCCGTAGGTGTATGAACGGCGATTTGCTTCTTTTTTTGTAACTCGGAAATGTCCTTTGGGGGTAGGCTTTTGTGGTATGCCTACTGTCGTGGCTGTAACTAATAGAGGCCGATCTCCCTCCATGACGTAGATCATCTGTTCCTTTAATGATACCTTTACGCGGACATTGTCAGGATTTTTCGGTTTGTATGCTACAGGGTTATAATTACTAACCTCATTTGGATGCCCTATGAAAGCAACCTTTGTGGTAGCAGATGTGTGTTTTTTATTTCGTATGTTTACACTGCCAGTAGAATCTGATGTAACACAGCCAGACAATAACATAATACTTAGTGTGAGTGAAACTATATAGACATATAATAGATTCATACCTCAACTATACGATAATCTTCCAAAAAGTCAACTAATGAATCTAATTGCGTAGTTTTAAGTGGTTTTATAAAAGTGGTTTTATAAAAATCCGGATATGGGACCGCAATCAATAGATCTTAATCAAACTCTGTAAGCTAAATTAGCTTTAATTTAGAAAATTTTCCTATAGTTAGGTCAAGTAGCAGTATAAATTAACCAACAATTATAAGATTTGTAATCTTAGTTATAGAAAACTGCAGTTTAGGCCAGGCATAGCTATTTGTATTATACCTTAATAAGAGCTGATTTATAGTGAGATAATAGAAATAGTATCAACTTATATGGGGAGCATCACCCCATAAAGTTTCAAGGCTATAATAACTCCGCTTTTCTTTATCAAATATATGCACTACTACATTATCATAGTCCATAATCACCCATTTGCTACATGGATGGCCGTCAATTCTTGGTGATATTATATATTTCTGCTTAATTTCTTTTTCTATATGATTTAAAATAGCTTTAATTTGTGGCTCCGATTCAGCGGTTAGTATTAAAAAGAAATCGGAGACTGTTGTTAGCTTACGCATATCTAGAATAACTGGATTTAAAGCTTTTTTTTCTAAGGCTAATTTGCGTGCAAATTTAGCCAGTGTAATAGACGATATTCTATACATATAGATTATTTTTTTTAATCAGCTTATAAACTGAGGTTGGCAGTAAATGTGAACAGGGTATATTTTCTTTGATACGCCTTCGGATTTCAGATGAAGATATAGTAATAAATAATTGAGGGGGGGTAGGCCACGGTAGAAATTGCGCGTTTTTATATTTTCTAAATCTAGTATAGTCTCTTAGCTGACAACGGGAATGGTTTCCCTGGCGAGGAAGTAAAATGAATGTTATGATTTGTATAAGATTTTTAAATTGTTTCCAGGTGTGTAGGCGTGGAAGCTGATCTTCACCTAAAAGCCAAAAAAGTTGAGCATTTAAATAATGTTTCTTAAAATGAAGAACAGTATCATAGGTATATGAGGGGGGGGGGCGTTGGAGTTCAACGTCGCTAGCACTTAAAATTTTAGAATATGGCTTGATAGCGCTTTTTAACAATTTCCAACGAATCTGATTATCTGTTATTCTGTAAGAAATTTTATGGGGCGAACAATTCGCGGGAATAAATACAATCCTATCCAATTTAAAAGTGTAATACACTTCTATAGCCTGCATTATATGACCTAAATGAGGCGGATCAAAAGTGCCGCCCAAAAGTCCTATGCGTAGCTGAGGCTTAGATTTCAATTACCACTCAAGAACTGCGCCTTTTTGATACTCTGTGACCTTCTTTTCAAAAAAGTTGGACTCTTTTGGGAGATCTATTGTTTCTGACATCCAAGGAAACGGATTCCTAGAACCGTATTTAGCTCTCAGTCCAATGCGCTCTAATCTACGATCAGCTATATGTTGAACATACTCTCTAAATAGGTTAGCATTAAGCCCTAGAATACCTCGCGGTAATGTATCCTGTGCATACAAGATCTCTAATTCTACGGCATTTTCTATAAGTTCTTGAATCTCTTTTTGGAATTCAGGAGTCCAGAACTCAGGATTCTCCTCCTTGATACCATTAATCAAATCAATACCAAAATTAAGGTGTATAGATTCATCTCTCATGATATATTGGAATTGCTCTCCAATACCTACCATTCTGTTTTGCCTTCTGAATGAAAGAAGCATAACAAAACCAGAATAGAAAAAGATACCCTCCATAATAACATAAAAACCAACCAGATTCTTGACAAATTTTTGTATATTTTCTAGAGTATCTGTTTTAAAATTGTCTTGGACGATATCTTCTGTAAGGCGCATGGTAAAAACATCCTTGCCGTGTATTGAATCTATTTCGTGATACATGTTGAATACCTCACGTTCATCAAGATTTAAGGATTCTACTATATAATGAAAAGTATGAGTGTGTATGGCCTCCTCGAAAGCTTGGCGAAGGAGATATTGACGACATTCAGGGTTTGTAATGTGCTTAAATATAGCTAGAACTATATTATTCCCAACTAAGGATTCTGCTGTCGAAAAGAAGCCAAGATTGCGCATGATAACAAGCCTTTCATCAGGATTGAGACGGTTTGATTTCCAAAGTTCTATATCACGTTGCATCGATACCTCATTCGGCATCCAGTGATTAGCACAACCGTTTAAATAATGCTCCCATGCCCACTTATATTTAATAGGCATTAATTGGTTTACATCAACGGTATGGCAGTTTATTAGACGCTTGTCTTCGACATTGATGCGTTTGGTTAAATCATACGGCTTGGGAGGTGTATTGTATGCGACACAGCAAGACATAGTATTTAATTGGGTTTAGGTTGTTTATATGTTAGGTTGAAAAAATAAACTTGCATATTTTATTGACAACTTTCACAACCTGTGTCCATTATACTGCATGCTTGTGGAGTTACTGTTTGATAACTATTATGATTTAATTTTTGTTCTGGCGAATCACGTTGAACTCTAATTCTAGACGAGGCAGACTGATTCTTCATCCATCGGGGCTGTAACCCACGACGGTTAATGTCTTGCGTAGATTTTTCGATGCTAGTTGCAGATTTTGATCTTAGGTAATATGTTGTTTTAAGCCCTTTGATCCATGCAAGCTGATACATTTCCGAAAGTTTCTTTCCGCTGGGCTGTGCTATATACAAATTTAAGGACTGTCCCATATCAATCCATTTTTGCCTTCTAGATGCTGCTTCAATTAACCAATAGGGTTCGATATCGTATGCAGTCTGATAAAGATGCTTGATATCATAAGGAATGCGCTCTATTTCAGCTAGTTCACCGTCGTAATACTTTAAGTCATCGAGCATTTGATCGTCCCATAGATTTCTACTTTTTAAATCTTCTACTAAATAGGTGTTGATAATTGTAAACTCACCAGACAAATTCGACTTGACATAAAGGTTTTTAAAGGTTGGCTCAATTGACTGGGAAACACCAATGATATTCGAAATGGTAGCAGTAGGAGCTATAGCGAGACAATTAGAATTTCTCATCCCGTATTTTTTTATTGTCTCACGGACAGGCGTCCAGTCCATATGAGAATCTGTATTTACGTCGAGCTCATCGGGCAGGCGATGTTGCCTTAAAATTTCAATCGAATCTAATGGCAAAATCCCTTGATCCCATTTTGATCCTTTGAATGATGAGTATGGACCACGTTCCTTCGCCAACAAAGCAGAACTTAATATAGCATGATAAGATATAAATTCCATGGTCCGATCCGCAAACTCGACTGCTTCTTGGCTTGCATAAGGGATTCTGAGCGCATATAGACTGTCTTGAAAGCCCATTAGACCTAACCCAACAGGACGATGACGAAGATTTGCATTTTTTGCCTCGGGGATCGGATAGAAATTAATATCTATCACATTATCTAACATGCGCATAGCTGTTTTAATTGTCTGCGCAAGTAATTCCCGATCTAGGTTTCCATTTTTAATATGTGCTACGAGATTTACAGAGCCTAGGTTACATACAGCGACCTCTTCCGTGCTAGTGTTCAATAAAATTTCTGTGCATAAATTTGAAGAATGTATAACGCCAACATGGGATTGTGGGGAGCGGAGGTTTGATGGATCTTTAAATGTTAACCATGGGTGCCCTGTTTCAAAAAGCATAGTTAACATTTTTCTCCATAAATCCTCTGCTTGAACCTGTTTGTAGATTTTAATTTTACCTTGAGAAGCTAGTGATTCATAGTATAGATATCTTTCCTCAAAAGCTTTGCCATACAGGTCGTGTAAATCAGGGGTTTCGTTTGGACTAAAGAGGGTCCATACCCCACCTTGTCTGACGCGCCGCATGAACAAATCTGGTATCCAGTTGGCGGTGTTCATGTCGTGAGTGCGTCTGCGGTCGTCCCCAGTATTTTTTCTTAGTTCGAGAAAATCTTCAATATCGTAATGCCAAGTCTCAAGATAAGCACACATTGCTCCTTTCCTTTTGCCGCCTTGGTTTACAGCCACGGCCGTATCGTTAGCGACTTTAAGGAATGGAATTACTCCTTGGGACACCCCGTTAGTGCCTTGGATTCTAGATCCAGTAGCTCTAACATTTGTCCAATCGTTTCCTAAACCGCCCGCCCACTTAGATAATTTGGCGTCGTCGGAAATTACTTTGAAAATATGTTCTAGATCATCATTGACTGTGGAAATATAACAGGAGGAAAGTTGTGGATGCCTTGTTCCAGAGTTAAATAATGTTGGAGTGGAGGAGATGAAATAAAAGTTTGATAGGACATCATAGAATTCTATAGCACGTCTGGTTGGATCGTCTTCTAGCAGGGCCAAGCCCATCGCTACACGCATCCAGAAGTATTGCGGAGTTTCTAAGCGATGATCTTCGTGATGGATAAGGTATCGATCATATACTGTTTGCAGCCCCATGTATGCAAATTTTTCATCGCGCTTTATAGCGAGCGATTCTGATAACTTATTTAGGTCATAAGTTGTTAGAAGGCGTTCATCTAAACGATTTTTTTGGACAGCAAATTTTATGTATGCGGGGAATTTCTGCCTATAAGTATTTTCAAAATTGGGTTCACTAATATCACAGCCTAGAGTTTCTCTGTATAATTTATTTAAAAGTAACCTAGCGGCTACATATGAGTAAGCAGGGTCTCTTTCTATACGGGAGCGAGCTGCGTAGATCATCGCTTGTTCGAGCTCGTATTCCTTTACCCCATCATAAAGATTTTTAATCGTTTCATCTAGCAATTCTTGCCATGAACATATCCCTTCGTATCCTCTGCAGGCCAGCATGATTTCGCGCTTGATTTTTTGTATATCGAGCGGTTTTGTAGTTCCATCATATTCTATGATGTTTATCTGAACGGAAGGATAGTCTGTATGATCCTTCTCTCCCCTGAGTGCTCTAGCACGACGACGTTCTTCTCTATATAGAATATAAGATTTGGCGACGCTTAAGTGCCCTTGGCGCATCAACTCCATTTCTACTAAATCTTGTATCTTTTCCACATCCAGTTCTTCGCCTCTTATTGCTGCACTTAGAGCTTGACCAGAAACTTTGTTAGCTACTTCCCTTATTTCATTTACCTTCTTTTGATCCAAAGGCGTCGATTCCGGAATCTGATACACATCCCTAAAGGCAGCCTCTATCGCTAGGTAGATCCGGGTTTCGTCGAAATCCACCCATCGTCCGTCACGTTTTTTTACTTGGAATTTTCGACCTTGTAGAGGATCTATCCCATTTAGGGTCATCTGCCAGTCGGGAAGGACGCTTGAAGAAGTTGATGGATTTGCCATAGACTTATGCACATTAAGATTTTTTACATTTAAAAAAATAAAAACTTTCGTAAAGCCTTATTTGTTAATTTGGAATTAATGCGCCTGCTCACGATCTTGAGGGTTACTGGAGATGTTATCCACAATATGTTGTGTAGTTTCTTAATCTCCATACACAGCAAATAGTGTATGTCCTCGCTTAAAAGTCAACTCTTTCGTTTTATTCAGCTAATTTTTTTTTAAAAAAATGCTTGCCAACATGACTTAAGTCTTTGTTGCTTGCGCCGTAGTTTTTTCAAGCATCCAGACGGGTTTCGATCCATTTAATCAGTATCGATGACTGCAAATCCGACTTTTTTTACTCACTTTGATTAAAATTTTTTTGCTTTTTCCTTTATTCTTTATTTTTGGGAATTGGTTTTCGGCGTAGTTTGCCTTCTTAATGATCCAGGCATTTTTGATTTTTCCCCATCAACTTTTCTGGCCGCATCCTTGTATTCAAGCCCAACAAGAGGCCTGTCCAACGAAAGCATACCTCGTTGAAGAAATCCTCTTTTTCCGACAATACCCTTTCCACAAACATAAGCTGCTTTTTCATTTGGCCTCTCTTTCAGCTTTTAAAGCCAAATGGGAAGCGTCTTGCTCAATCCCAATCTACAGGATTTGTTCACACGATGAACGGAGTGACGTCCGTGCGCTTATCCCATATCTTTCTAAGCAAGGCGTTGGACAAATTTTGACGATCGAGCCAGATGACGACTGGCTCAAACAGCGCCTTGTAAAAACTTGTCTCGCGCATGCCATTGCAATTCGTTTCCTCCCCAATCCAGCCCTTCTTACTAGCCACGAGCAAAACGAAGCCCTGCTTCCGCTAAACAAAAAGCCTTTTCAAACCGACTACTATATCGCGCAGAGAAAACGTCTCCACATTCTCCTTGAAGCCAACAATAAGCCTACCGGCGGCTCTTGGACCTACGACACATCCAACCGCTTAAAGCTGCCTCATCTTTACCCTGTTCCTCCATACGATCCCCCTGGGCCGTCGCGCTGGGTAAAAGAGTGTATTCCTTACCTTGAAAAACATTTTCCACAATCCCCTGGCAATCCTGATGAATTCTGCTTCGCCGTCACCCACTCAGGTGCGCGGCGACAACTCGAAGCCTTTCTCGAAAAACGTCTCCACGACTTTGGCCCGTATGAAGATGCCATCGAGCCTGGGCATGATTTCCTCTTTCATTCCGTATTGACGCCCTATTTGAACGTCGGCCTTCTCACCCCGCGTGAAGTCATTCAAGCGACTTTGGAACGGCACCGAAAACAACCTGTGCCACTTAATTCTCTCGAAGGTTTCATACGTCAGATTATCGGATGGCGAGAATTTATGCGTGCCGTTTATCATCTCTATGGTCGAAGGATGCGCACCACGAATTTCTGGAACTTTACGCGCCCTCTTCCGAAAGCCTTTTATTCTGCGACTACAGGCATACTTCCCGTAGATGATGCGATACGGAAAGTCTTGCGGCTTGCTTATGCGCACCACATCGAGCGTCTCATGGTGTTGGGCAATTTTATGTTGCTATGTGAAATCCATCCTGATGCAGTTTACCGCTGGTTTATGGAGTTATTTATTGATGCGTATGACTGGGTGATGGTGCCTAATGTTTATGGCATGAGCCAATTCGCTGACGGCGGTCTGATCACGACGAAACCTTACATTTCGTCCAGCAACTACATTCTCAAAATGAGTTCTTATCGACGCGATCCTGCATGGACTGAGCCTTGGGATGCGCTTTTCTGGCGGTTTGTAGATAAACAACGAGCTTTTTTTCAAGGCAATCCTCGTCTCTCGATGCTTTTGAAAACATATGACCGCATGCCTCAGGCGCGGCGTCGTCGGCTCCAGGAGGTTGCGAATAACTATCTTCAGAAGCTGCACTCTTGACCAATTGTTATGTCGCTTCGCCCATGGAATCTGGCTCCGCAGGCAGTTTATAGTCTTGCTGTTTATCCAAAGGAGGCCGCTCGATCATCATTGTGTTTTCCTCGGGCGTTAAATATCTGCACATACGTCACGCCTATCACTTTGCAGCCTAAACGTTACGCTATCGCGCTTTATACTCCGAGCTACACGTTGAGTTGCCTTCTTGAATGTCCAGAGGCGGATTTGGTTCTTCATCTGCTCTCGCGTGAACAGTTGCCCTTAGTTCCCGTTTTAGGGCAACGAAGCGGATGGCGTTTTGATAAGGTAGACTACCTCCGCAGGCACGGTTGGCTTAAGATCTGGAACCATCGGGCTGTCCTGACTCAGACGGCTGCTTATTTCCAGTTGCGTCTTGGTGAGGTCCGGGAAGCAGGCGATCATCATCTTGCAATAATGGATCTCGTGCGAGCAAAGGGGGAACGAGCTGCGGAGGATGTCCTAACGACTCATCACCTCATTGAACAGGGGGTGATCCTAAAGTCTCGCAGGGCTAGGGCTAGGAAAGGGGATTCTTCGGATTTAAGGGTGAAAGCGAGACAGTCACGTAAGGTCGCGTGGGGTGAAGATATTCAGCAACAGTAGCGTTGAGAGAATCGAGGGTGATGGATTCAAGCTGCTCTATGCGTCGAGTGTGAAAATCGTAGCCGAGTCCGTATAGATAATTCAACGTGGCTTGATGGGCGATGCTGGATGCATTTTGCATTTCCATGGTGTGAAGTGAAATTAATTTTGAGCGTGACCGTTGAAGCTCGGCCTCTGAGAGGCCTTTTTCTGCTAGGAGCGTGATTTCGTTTTTCAATATTTCGAGAACCTCCTGCAAACGCTCGGGGGCTGTGCCTAGATAAAAGGCGAAGTGTCCGGCGGTGAGGCCGGTGAATTGTGAGGCACCGACGTAGTAGGCAAGCCCGAGTTCTTCTCGAATTTTTTGGTAGAGTCTAGATCCGAGATCGGATAAGGCTTCAGAGGTGAGGTCAAAGATTGGTTTTAGCGGACTCGTCAAAGGGACTGTGGGAAATGCTAGGACGAGAACAGCTTGATCTTTTTCATGATAGTTGTGAAGGGTCTTAGAATGAGTAAGGGGAGCTGGAGTAAGGTGATGGAGAGGGCTTGATGAAGGATCTGGATAGGTGGGCAGGGGTGAAAGCCACGATAAATCGGGATTTAAATCAGTAGGCCCGTGTAGGGCGAGAATCCATGGGGTGCGGGAGCGGAGTTGTGAACTGAATGCTACGACGTGTGCAGGAGAAAAATTTGCGACTGTCTCTGCTGTGCCGAGTGGAGATCGGGCATAAGGATGATCGGGATAAAGAAGAGCACGTGATTTTTTGCGAGCGACATTTAAGGGGTTATCCATTTCGGCGGCAATTTCTGCGAGCTGTTTGCGTTTTTCTGTCTCGATTTCTTCAGGCTTAAATTCTGGCTCGAGTAGAATTTCAGCGAATAATTCAGTTAATAATTGGCTATGCTCGCTGAGGCCTTCGATGGAAATGGTGGTAGCGTTATTCCCAGTAGTGCTGTGGAGGTGGCCGCCGAGAAATTCGACGGCTTGAGCGAGATCAGCAGCCGAGCGGCGCTGCGTGGATTTTATCCATGAGCGGGCTGTGAGGCGGGCTAGACCGGCTTGTTCAGGAGATTCGGAGAGTAAAGCACCTAGCAGTGTGAAATGTAGGCCGTATAGTGGCAAGCGTGGTTCTGGGATCCGAATGTGAGGGGGGCTAGGATGGAAAATAGCATTGGATTGAGCGGTATGAGGCTGTGGAGTAGTGGTTTGTTTTGAAAATGTGGACGGGGTGGAGGCTGAGGGGGCAGGAGTTAAGATAACGAGATTTTCTTGGTCGGGGTGAAGGTATTTTTGGGCGACCTCGCGGATGAGATCAGGGGTGACGGTAGAGAGTTTTTGTAGATAGCGATAGGAGAGGGCTGGATCTCTTGCCAAGAGCCATCCTTGGCCGATGGCGGCGGCTTGACCGTGCATGGTGCGGAGTTGGTGGTAGTGTTGAGCCAGAGCTTGATTTTTTATGCGAGTGAGATCGTGTGTAGAAAGTGGGCGAGAGGCTAGTTGGTAGAGGATTTCTCGAAGCTTCGGGATGAGCTCGTCTTGTTGGTGAGGGAGACAGTAGGCTTCTGCACCCCAGACACCGATGTCGCAGGGGGCGTAAGTGAAAGCGTTTATCTCTTCAGCTAGACCTAGATCTTCGACGAGGCTTCTGTGCAACCAGGCGCTGAGACCTTCTCCAGCTAGCATCGCCAAAAGCTCTAGTGCTGGCATGTCTGTATGATCAAAGCCGGGAATTGGATAAAGGAAAGCGACGCGAGCAAGGTCTGTAGGGAAGTGACGTTTGGCCTGTCGAGGTGCGATTTGCCGTGGCTCTGGAGCTAAGGAAATATCGGGCGATAGACGCCGAGGAGCTTTTCCTAGGGTCTGCTCAAGGTGTGGAATAAGTGTTTCAGGGACAATGTCTCCGACAATCACTAGGGTGAGATTTTGGGGAGCGTAGCGTTTATCAAAGTAACTTAGAACGTGCTCGCGCGTCAGGCGATTGAAGAGGTCGAGTTGACCAATGATGGGGTGGCGAATCGGGTGATGGGAAAAGGTGGTGGCGAGAGCGAGCTTCCAGAATTGGTTATCGGGGTTATCCTCTCCCATGGCGAATTCGCGGCGAATAACATCTTTTTCCGATTCAAATTCATTTGCAGGGAAAACGGGATTTAGGATTGCGTCGGTGAGAACATCCAATGCTTTCACGACATGATGGGAAGGCAAGTCTACGTGGTAGACGGTGCGGTCGTAAGAGGTGTAGGCGTTTAAGTGGCCGCCGATGTCTTGGATCTCGAGGGCAAGCTGTGTGCTGTTGCGAGTAGCAGTGCCTTTGAAAATCAAATGCTCGACTAAGTGTGATAAACCGCTGCCGAGCCATTCCCCTTCGTGAAGGCTTCCAGTGGGAATCCAGTATTGAATGGAGACGAGAGGGGCTGAAGTTTCTCTTAGGAAAAGTAATGTAGCGCCGTTAGGCAAGTGGTGAGGGAAAATTTCTTGGAATTGCATGGTGATAAGTATGGAATGCAATTTTTCTAGGAGAAATATGTATATGTGAGCCTCTTCAGTCCCCCCGTTTGGAGCCTCTTACTGTAAGCAATTGAAGGAGATACCGGAAAGAGAAGGAGTGCGATTAATCCGCAGGTTGTTTCTTTGAATTTTTTTTGCGTCTGATTGCACGCGGAGATCGCTTTTTTTCTGGGGCCGGAGAGTTGAGTAAAGGTAGAGGTTCTTTCGGTCGGAACGGGTGAACGAACGCCTCATCGAAGTTGTATCCATTTTTGAAGTCGTTACGACTGTCGTGCTCGGTTTTTCCGAGGATGCCGCTATCGACGAGGTTGAAAACCACTTCTCCAAAGTCTTCGCAACTGCGTATGCCCCATTCGTTCAGCACCGTTTTGGTCATAGGACCAAACTCCTTGAGAGCGTATTCGCGGAGTCCGATGAGGAGCTCTTGACCAGTGACGTGACGACGGGCGTTTGAACCATTTTGTTTTTTTAATGTTTTGAGAGTATAGTCTAGACCCTCGCGGACAAAGGAGTATGTCTCACGGCAGTAACGTTGGTCTTTCTGGCAGATTTGGTCAATGATTTCTTCGAATTTTTCCTTGGCCATAGCAGCGGATATTTTTAGATAAAAATTTTTGGATTTGTGAATACGTTTTTTAGAGAATTTTTTTGTGCTGGGGAAGGAGATCGCAGCCGATAGACGATATTTCCGATGATTAGAATTAGTGAGAAAATCAGGATGATGGCTTGTTGTCTAGGTGTGAGGTAAAAAGCCATGAATGGGATCAAGGCAAGACTTCGATTTTGATTTTTTGCTGAGCCATGGAGGGCCTGTTAGGTGCTAGAGATTCTGTCGAGGGGCGACGTGTATATGCGGCCGTGTGTGGGCGCGCATATTGATTGTAGTAGGTATATTGTGGAACTGAGGTGCCTAAAGTGCGGAAGAAGCCAAAGTCAAAAAGCTCTTGTGCATCATGCCATTTATTGGGGCTATAGAGGATAATCAGGTGAAGTTCGCGTCCTGACCGTGTTGCTGAAGCGGCGTAGGTATGGCGAGAGGCGCGAGTCCAGCCGGTCTTGGCTGGGCCCATGCCATAGTAGCGACCGAGAAGTAAGTTGTGGTTTTTCATGTAGCGTCGTCCGGCCCGAGTTTGTAGATAAAAACCATTGGTGGTCATTATTTCTCTAAGCTCAGGGTAACGCAAGGCATGCTGGAATATAATGAGTAGGTCTGATGCTGTGGTCACTTGCCCTTCTGCATGAAGGCCGTGTGGATTAACAAAGTGCGTGCGTGAGCAGCCAATTTGACGAGCCTTCTGATTCATCATATTTACGAATGCAGGGACGCTACCTGCAATGTGGCGAGCGATTGCTAGTGCAGCATCGTTACTGGAACTGATAAGCAGGGCGCGGACGAGAGTGCGAAGAGGGACTGTCTCTCCTGCTATTAGTGGAATGTATGTTGGAACCACCTGGGTGTCGGCTTTTGTGATAGTGACGTTTCCATGAAGGCCGCGGTTGGCTTCGTATGCTACGAGGGCGGTCATGATTTTTGTTGTGCTGGCGGGCGGGAACGGGGTGTGGATGTTTCTCGCGTAGAGGATACTTCGTGTTTTAACGTCAAAGAGTAAAGTGGCGCCGGCCTTGACATTGTCTAGGGGGTTAAATTCTGCATGCATGGGTAATATGAGCGCCAAGGTTGCTAGCAACGCCCCATAGATTGTTTTGTGCATATGCTTGAAGTGTATGGAAAATCGAATTCTTGCGCAAGAAATTATATTTTTTATTATAAGAAAATTAGGTCATTCGGATTGGAGTTTGAACTCTGCTTCGAGCGTTGTGTTGTCCGCCGATTCTTTTTTTAGCTTGGAAATTTCTTCGACGATGTGGTCGTTAAAGTGGTCACTGACGAAATCCATGGCTAGACGGATCGTATTTTTAATAGCCAGTGGGGAAGCGGAGCCGTGGGCTTTTAGGACAAGGCCATCGATGCCTAAAAGAATAGCGCCGCCAAAGACATCAGGGTCAGCACGTAGTTTTAGGTCGCGAAATGCACCGCGGGCGAGGAAGGCGCCGAGTTTGTAAATGAATTTTTTTTGGATGGATTGTTTGAGCCAGTAGCCTACGGCTCGGAAAGTGCTTTCGGCTGTTTTGAGTAAGGCATTGCCAACGAAGGCATCGGCAATGAGCACGTCGCAGCGATCAGAGAAAATTTCATGACCGTCAAGGTTGCCGATAAAGTTGAGGCTGGAGTTTTTCAGGAGTCGGTGGGTTTCAAGGGTTAATTCGTTCCCTTTTATGTCTTCTGTGCCGATGGAGAAAAGGCCGATCCTTGGATTGCGGATGCCGAGGATTTCGCGGGCGTAGAGGCTTCCCATTAGGGCATATGTGAAGAGGTGTTCCGGACGGGCTTCGAGATTGGCTCCTGCATCTATCAGGATGAAACGCTTGTCTCGTCCTGGTAGCACGCAGGCCAATCCAGGACGATCTACCCCGGGTAGTGTGCGAAGTTTAATGTGGGCAGCAGAGAATAAGGCACCAGTATTCCCAGCAGAGACGACGGCTTGGGCGCGTCCGTTATCGACTAGTTCAATTGCTCTTGTGAGTGATGAGTCGCGTTTTTTCCGAATAGCTTGGATGGGGGACTCGTCCATCCCGATCACTTGAGTCGTATGGACAATCTCAATCCGGTGAAATTGATGATGAGGCTGGCGATCGAGTTCTTTTTGTATGAGATCTTCAGGCCCGGTGAGAATGAGCTCAAGGTCGTCATACGCATCCAGAGCCATGATTGCTCCTGCGATGGGGTGCTGGGGTGCAAAATCACCCCCCATAGCATCTAAGGCGATTTTCATGGGTGGGATGCCGTGTGATCCTGCTCAACCCTCAGCTGTAATAGAGAGAACTTGACGACCTTTGTATTGACCGGTCTTGGGATTGACGGTGTGCGAGAGGATGACCTCTCCAGTTTTCTTATCTATGGCTAACTGTGGCGGTCGCCATGCGTTGGCGGCTTTGCGTGAGCGGATGCGGGCTTTGGATGTTTTACGTTTGGGGACTCCCATAGTTTTATTCCTTATCTTTGAGATTTATGAGTTGATCAAGGGCTTTCCAGTTATCCTGGCCTCCTATTGGCTCATTGTTTTCAGGTCTTGGCGGATATCTTTCTCCCATGTATGGGCAAACGTAATCAGGACCAAGCTTACACTGAGCAATATGAGGAATTTCGATGAGAATATCTTCGCGTAGCTGAGGTGTCAAGTCCACGGCCTGAGGAAACGGCGCATAAATAGTGTAGGTAAACCGGGAGACGTTTACAGGCCAAGGCATAGGAAGACCGCAGCGGCCACAGATAAGTGTGAGGGTGGTTTTTAATGTGCCACGAACGATAATCTGATCGGGGGTCACACGTTGAGCGATCAAGTAAACTTCTAACGGATGTGTGGCTCGGGCAAGGGCATCGTTTAGATCTAGGGCAGAAGGGGGGAGCGTGGCTTCGAGCTTGATCGGTGATTCGTGGATTTGAGCGGGCTGGAGGATCATATTCCTGGTAAGTTAGAGTAAACCTAAAGAATCTCAGAGCAAGCGGCTTTACTTTATTTTTGTTTCAGATGGGTGATATTCTTGCAAGGCTCGAATTTGAATAGGTCGTGAACGCATCGATCTAATAGCTTCAGCACTCGCTCGAGCTGCAGCTACGGTAGTCATCACGGGCACTTTGCATTGCAGCGCTGTGGTGCGAATTTTCACTTCATCTTCCCGTGCCGTTTTTCCGGCTGGAGTGTTGATGATCAAATGAATTTCACCATTTTTCAAACGATCCAGCACATTGGGGCGTCCCTCGGTGAGCTTATAGACGCTTTCACAGGGCACTCCTGCTTGCTGAAGGGCTTGTGCAGTGCCATTGGTCGCTAGGATTTTCAAGCCCGACTCATGTAGGGATTGTGCCACAGAAATAATGTGCGGTTTATCCTCATCTCGGACGCTGATAAATACACGCCCCGAGGTCGGCAGGGCAGGCGAAGCTGCCATCTGTGCTTTGGCGTAGGCGATACCAAGATCGGTATCAATCCCCATTACCTCGCCTGTGGATTTCATCTCCGGCCCGAGAAGAATATCCACCCCTGGGAATCGTGAAAATGGAAAGACCGCTTCTTTTACCGAGTAGTGTGAGGGTTCGATTTCCTCTGTGAAACCTAAGTCCTTCAAGGTGTGGCCGACCATGATCTTTGCGGCCAGTTTTGCCAACGGCACACCTATCGCCTTGCTTACAAAAGGGACAGTCCGTGAAGCACGTGGATTTACCTCGAGCACATAAAGCGTCTCTCCTTGAATTGCAAACTGCACATTCATCAGTCCAACTACATTCAGCTCCTTTGCCATCGCATGAGTCGCCTCTCGGATTTTGTTTTTCATCGCCTTTGACAACGTGGGCGCTGGGATCACGCATGCGCTGTCTCCAGAGTGAACGCCAGCTTGTTCAATGTGTTGCATAATTGCCCCTATCACTGAAATTTCACCATCTGCTATGCAATCCACATCGACTTCGATCGCCTCTTCCAAAAATCGATCGATTAAAACCGGCCTATCAGGGGAGACGGAGATCGCATTCCGCATGTAATGGCGAAGATCATCGGGATGATAAACAATCTGCATAGCACGTCCTCCCAGCACAAAGGAGGGACGAACGAGGACCGGATAACCGATTCGTTGTGCCACCGAAATGGCTTCCTCCTCGCAAGTCGCTGTGCCGTTTGGGGGCTGATTTAATCCAAGTTTGTCCAGCATCTCTGCGAAGAGACGACGATCTTCTGCTCGCTCAATACTCTCAACGGAAGTCCCTATAATCGGCACGCTAGCCTCGCGTAATCCAGCAGCAAGATTCAGCGGCGTCTGCCCTCCAAATTGCACGATCACGCCTTTAGGCTGTTCGTGTTTAATGATGTGAAGAACGTCCTCAAGCGTGAGAGGCTCGAAGAAAAGCTTGTCGCTCGTATCGTAATCGGTTGAGACCGTTTCAGGATTTGAGTTCACCATGATCGTCTCGTAGCCCAGCTCGCGTAAGGCAAACGCAGCGTGCACACAGCAATAATCGAACTCAATGCCTTGCCCGATGCGATTAGGGCCACCGCCGAGAATTACGATTTTAGGCCGATCGGTTACCTTTACCTCGTCTACATCCCGATCATAGCTGGAGTAGTAATAGGGCGTAGCAGCTTCAAATTCAGCGGCGCAAGTGTCTACAAGGCGGTAGGCTGGGATGATGCCGAGACGGTAGCGAGCTGCGCGGATTGTCTCTTCGGGGAGCTGCCAAATTTGAGAAAGCTGCCGATCGGAGAAACCGTGTCGTTTGGCTTGTTCCAGCAGTGATACAATAGAATCGGGATGAGAACTCGCGTTCATGAGCGGATAACGGTGTTAGGCGATTTACGGCAAGGATTCAACGGTGGATTTTGTTTTTGCTTGTCGCGAAATGCAGATGCATGAGGATGGGAGAAGATGCCTGAAGTTATTTTGCTTTCAGACCTCAAAGATAAACGCATCGAGCCTTATCTCTGGATGCGACGTCCTCGTGAAATGCGCGAGCGTGGCGAATTTGTGGCAGAGGGGATCAAGGTCGTCGAACGGCTTATGGCTGCACAGCTTGAGGTGAAGTCGCTCTTAGTCCCTCTGGATGCTGTGCCGGAAATCGAGGCGTTGACTCGGCTTTATGGCTACACTCACATAAAGATCTATGCTGCTCCGAAGCCACAACTAGAGCAGATGGTGGGATTCCCACTGTATCAAGGAGTGATGGCCTTAGCTTGTGTCCCGCGAGCAATCAGCCTTCAGGAGCTTTGGGAAAACACCACACGGCCTAGGTTATGGATAGCAATTGATGGATTGACAAATGCAGAAAACGTCGGAGTCGTCGTGCGCAACGCCGCAGCTCTAGGTGCACAAGGACTATTGGTGGGGAAGGGGAGCAGTAGCCCATGGCTGCGCCGTGCCGTGCGTTGCTCAATGGGTGGAGTTTTTGCTCTGAAAATAATCGAAGGCGTTGATCTCGTCCAGGCAGCCGCATGGATGCGCAGCTGTGAAATGAAAAGCATTGCCGTAGAGATTACACCGGACGCTCAACCCTTATGGCAACTCAGTGCGCACAAAGACGTCTGTTTGTTTTTTGGTCAAGAAGTCGGAGGCGTGAAGAAAGACGTTCTCTGCGCAGTGGATGGTAAAGCTTATATTCCGATGAGTGGTAATATGACTTCAATCAACGTTGCGAACGCTGTAGCGGTCGCTCTTTATGAGGTTGCAAGGCAGCGGCAGATAACTACGGCGTGAGATAAAAGGCCTCGAGGTTCCATTCAGGGCTGCCCGTGCTCGGGGGCAGTTGGACGTTGGCCCAACGATTTTTGATGCCGAAATAAGTATTTGGCGTAACCAAGTAAATAAAAGGGAGCTGTTCGCTCATGATGAGCTGCACTTCATCGTAGTAAGCTTTTCGCTGAGCTTGATCAAGGGTTTTTAACTGTGCTTCCATCAGCCAGTCTATGCGTTTTTCCCAATCGGTCGCAGGTGATTTTTGATTGGGATGCCATTGATGGAGACGGCCAGAGCTGTGATAGATAGACATGCCGCCGTGCGGATCGCCACCACCTGTAAAGCCTAGAAGGCCTGCCTCATAATCGTAAGTCTCTGAGATTTTATTGACGAGACTCCCAAAGTCCATGAATTGAAGGCGGACATCTATGCCGAGATGGCGCATGTTTTCTTTAAAGACGGTAGCCATCGCTTGGCGTATCGGATTTTCTTGATTTGTGATCAATGTAAAAGCCACACGATGGCCGGCTGAGTCAACAAGCTCGCCTGCACTATTCCACGTGAAACCGGCTTCTTTCAGTAATTCCCGTGAGCGGGCAGGATCGTAGGGGTATTGACGGACGTTGGGGTTATACCATTTTCGGTTGCTAGGACTCTCAGGCCCCCAAAGTGGCGCCCCTCGACCGAAGAGCACGCCTTCGACGATGCCTTGGCGGTTGATCCCGTATGAAATGGCTTGACGGAAACGTTGGTCAGCAAACCATCTGCGTTTTATGGGATCGACAAACGGTCGTCCTTCCGCATTGGTGCCAGGGTTTTGATTAAACCAAATGAAGCTGCTTGCAGTCGAAGGACCGCGGTCGTAAATGGTGTATTGGTGCACCTTTTCATTTTTTCGTATCCATTCGATGTTGTCCGGGGTAATGCCTGCGGAGTCGGTCTGTCCTGTTGCAAACGCTACAGCTGCCGCCGTAGCATCCTTGACGAAGCGCACGATCATGCGGTCTATGTAAGGGAGGCGAGTGCCTTCTTCATCTAGCATCCAGAAATGAGGATTGGCCTCATAAATCATGCGTTCACCGGGACGATATGAAGCGAGGCGAAACATCCCGAGGCTGACGAGCTCTTCCGGATGCTCTTGGGCGGTGGCGACTGTCCATGTCTTCAGAAGCGTGCCGTCTTGGTAAGCGGCTTCGAGTTTGTGTTTGGGCAAGATTTCTAGACCCGCTCCCACGTAGAGCAAAAATGGAGCGAATATATCAGGTGTGATAATGGTGAGCGTATAATCATCGTGTTTCTCGATAATGAAGGGTTCACCGTTAATCTTAAATTCTGTGGATTTGCGATTGGGATAACGCGGATCGTAAAGAGCTTGGAAGGTGAAGACCACGTCATCAGCAGTAAACGGAGCACCATCGCTCCAGCGGACGCCTCGGCGAAGATGAAATGTAAAACGTTTTTGACAAGGGCTAATCGTCCATGCCTTCGCGAGTCCCGGTTCGACATCCTCTATGATTGGATTGTAACGTAGTAACGTTCCTTGCAGCGGCGCCATTGCGGCGCTTGAAGCGGCGTCTTCACTGATGAGCGGGTTAAATGTGTTCGGCTCGCTCATCATTACTTGAATGTAATGTCCTCCTGGCTTGCCGGTCGCAAAAGGACTTTTAAGATATTCCTCCGGAGGCGGGTAGTTCGGCCGTTGTAGAGGAGGGATGCTCATTGGGCGGCAGCCTAAAAATAGCGCCGATAGCCAGGCAAGCACTGCTAGGGCATGTCTGCTGGTCATTGGCATGGAGATTTGTTAGCTTTGTGGTGATGCTGCGTGAAGTGCAAAACAAAATCCCAACATTGAAAATAGGAGGCCATCTCTTGTCCTCACCGTTGGTTTTATCGCCTCTTGCGGGTTACACGAATTTGCCCTTTCGCATCTTGATCCGAGAAATCGGTGGAGTCGGATTGTGCACAACTGACCTCGTGAACGCGCGATCGTTGATTGAACGAAATCCCAAAGCTCTGCGATTGATCCGGAGTTGTGAAAAGGATCGTCCTTTGGCGATCCAGTTATTCGGATCGGTAGCTCATGAAATGGCGGAGGCAGCACGGATTTGTGAGGATGCCGGAGCGTTTAGTGTTGACATCAACATGGGATGTCCCGTCCGCAAAGTCTGCCAAGTCGGCGGAGGTTCTGCCATGATGCGGGAACATCAACACACTGCGAAAATAGTCCGCGAAATGATTCGTGCGGTCAAAATCCCCGTCACGGCAAAGATGCGTCTCGGATGGGATGAGGATAATATCACAGCTCCCGACCTTGCTCGTGTCTTACGTGATGAAGGGATCGCAGCCATCACCGTCCATGGTCGCACTCGTTCACAAGGGTTCGGCGGAAAAGTGAACCTTTCAGGCATCCGGCAAGTGGTTGAAGCGGTGCCGGAGATACCTGTGATCGGAAACGGCGATGTGACGACCCCCCTCTTGGCAGAAAAAATGTGGCAAGCGACGGGTTGCGCTGGAATCGGTATCGGCCGGGGAGCCTTTTACAACCCTTGGATTTTTCTCGATACGTTGCATTACATTAAATCCGGTGAACTTCGGCCTGAGGTGAGCTTCGAAGAGCGAGTGCGTGTGATGAGGCGTCATTTAGATCTGATGGTAGAAGTTTTCGGGGAGGAATTAGGATGCAAAATGTTTCGAAAGATTGGGCCTTGGTATGCGCGTCGATTTGGCCCTTGTTCTGTATTTAATAAAGCAATAGTGCAGCTCCATTCTCGGCGGCATTTTGAAGAGATACTTGGCGAATATATTGCTTGGCGTTCTCAATTTCTGGATGAAAACGGCGAGTTGTTGCCTCGCTACAAGCCTGCCGAATTTGAAGATACGTTGGTTGAGGATAATGCCGATTCTACTGATAAAACAGAGGTAGCCTCTCAAAACTTGGCTAATGCAGGAAGAAGGACAATCCCCGTTCCAAAAGGACCTGTTGAAGTTTGGTAATCAGGGCACAATACGAAAGCTGTGAAAGATATTTTCTGGCGGATGCCATTGAACATTGGATTCTCGAATAAATGATTTCAAATGGCTTGTCTCGATTGCCGATAGGAACGCATGCACTTCTTCAGCAGTGCCCTCTGCTAATAACTCAACCGTGCCGTCTTCTCGATTGCGAACCCACCCCGTCACTTCATATCCACAGGCGATTTTGGTGGCAGATGCACGGAATCCAACACCTTGCACCCGGCCTTTATAAATCACCCGAGCCTGGATCTTTTCCGACGACATAAAGCCGAGCTTGCCTGGAAAAATTTAAGCTGCAAGTTTCAGACATGGCAAAACTCTCAATCTTTTTTGGTTTACTTCTCATCGCGACAGGATTGGTTGGTCAATATCTCCTTGAAAGCCGTAGCACCAGTGCTCTGATTCCTACAATCCCGGGGGTGCTGCTTCTGATTTTAGGAGCATTAGCTATGAAGTTTACAGACATGTCTAAGCACTTCATGCATGCATCTGCTGTTATTAGTTCACTGGGATCACTGGTGCTCTTCATGGCCGTCCCTAAACTTCCTGATTTAATTAGCGGCACGGCCCAACGGCCGAACGCCATCATCATGCAACTGATCATGGGTCTGCTCTGTTTAATTTTTCTTATACTCTGTATCCGTTCATTCCGTCGCGCACGCCAAGCCCAGTCCCAAACGTAATTATTCAAACATTCCCTGGTCTCTCCCTTTTTCATCTATGGCAATCCAACCTGACCATTGGATCCGTAAAATGGCGCTTCACCACGGAATGATAGAGCCGTTTGAAGATCGTCTCGTCACACGCGTCAAGAATCATCGCGTGATTAGTTACGGCCTCTCAAGCTACGGCTACGATCTTCGTGTCGCAAAAGAATTTAAAGTCTTTACCAACGTGTATAATGCGCTTGTTGATCCTAAAGCTTTTGACGAGCGTTCCTTTGTAGATATTCACGCCGACACCTGCATCATCCCCCCAAACTCATTCGCACTAGCCCGCAGCGTCGAATATTTCCGCATTCCACGGGATGTTATCACTATTTGCATCGGCAAATCCACATACGCGCGTTGCGGCATCATCGTCAACGTCACGCCATTTGAGCCAGAATGGGAAGGCCACGTCACCCTTGAAATTTCCAATACCACTCCACTGCCGGCCAAAATCTACGCCGGTGAAGGGCTAGCCCAAGTCCTCTTTCTTAAAGCGCAAGAAGTATGTGAAGTCTCCTATGCCGATCGCAAAGGAAAATACATGAAACAAACCGGTATCACGATTCCTAAAGCCTAATCCTCCCATCTACTCACCGGGTCGCGCGCCCCATGTCACTCTTACTACTAAGTTAAAACTTCACCCCATGCTCCGATTCACAAACCTCACACAAGCCAACGAAATCGGTGCCAACAGCTATCTCCTTCATCTTGCCCCAGACTCCGCAGTGCTTCTCGATGCAGGCATGCATCCAAAAAACGAGGGCTATGATGCTCTCCCATTACTCGACCTCGTCCACTCTACCCCACTGCGATCCATTTTTATCAGTCACGCTCATCACGACCACACTGGCACACTTCCCCTCTATCAACGCCAACATACATCCGTCCCGGTCTTCATGACGGAAGCCACCGCATGCCTCACTGAGACGCTTCTACACAATTCCGTTGAGGTCATGTCCAAGCAACGCACCACAGTCCACCCCGAATACCCGCTCTACACCCACAAAGAAATCACACGCATCTCTAAACGTTGGCAACTTTGCTCCCTTGGCCGTCATTACGATCTTCAAGGCGACCCTGCTACCCCGAAAGAGACTTGCACCTTTCGCTTCCACGATGCCGGTCACATCCTCGGCTCCACGGCCATTGAGTTCACAGTGCAAAACAAAAAAGTCCTCTACACCGGAGACATCAATCTCTCTTCACAGACACTCATGTTCCCAGCTCGCCTTCCTCACATCCGATGGGACCTCCTGATCATCGAAGCTACGCGCGGAGAAAACACCTCTGCCCCCACCATCCATCGCGAACAAATCATTAACCACTTCATCACTCGCATCCGAGAAGTCTTTGAGCGCGATGGTTCCATTCTCATCCCATGCTTTGCCCTAGGAAAAACCCAAGAGACCCTTACCCTGCTCTACCACGCCCAACTACAAGGTCAGCTCCCCCCTACACCAATCTACATCGGCGGTCTCAGCAAAGCGTTCACCGAGATCTATGACCGTCTTGCCCACCGCTCCCCGCGCGCCCACCCCGATCTCCACATCCAACGCCAAATCCAACCCCGCCTCCTCGATGGCCGCACCGCTCATAATTTCCGCCCCGCCCCACGCACCATCTACCTCCTTTCCTCCGGCATGATGACCCCCAAGACGCTCTCCAACTTCCTCGCCCCCCACTTCCTCAACGACCCCCGGCACGCCATCTTCTTCATCGGCTATTGCGATCCCGAATCCCCCGCAGGCCGCCTCCTACACTCCGTAAACACCTCCACCGCCTCTCCCCCCTCAATCTCCCTCGATGAAGAAGAAGAGCCTCTCCCCGTCCACTGTTCCGTCGAGCACTTCGACCTCACCGCTCACGCACAAGGCTACGACCTCCTTCAATACATCCTCCAAACTAACCCCCGCCACTGCATCCTCGTCCACGGCGACCCCGCAGCCCTCCAAAACCTCAAACAATCCATCCACACCTCCGCCCCCCACATCAACGTCATCATCCCCCCACCTCGCGAATCAATCGAAATCGATCTCGACTAACTTCCCCCGCCCATTCCACGCCACCCTTCACCCTCTCTCCCTCCATTCTCATCAGCTCCAGCACCTGAAGTCTAGATTCACGTTAACCTCCACCGCCATACCGTCGCCATCCTACAACCCCGATCCGCTCGCCCATCGCCTCTTCCTCACTCAAATCCTCCCATCCATCGCCTCTTTCAACCGAACCATCACCCACCCCACAGCCTCCGCAAAATCCCTTGCCACCCAATCCGCCTCCCCCTTCGCGCGCTCCACCTCCGCCGGATCATGCCTCCCCGTCAACACCAACACCCCCTTCACCCCAGCATTCCTCGCGCATAACATATCGCTCCTCCTATCCCCAATAAAAAACGAACGCCCCAAATCCAAATCCAACTCCCTCGCCGCCTGCCACACCAATCTCGGCGAAGGCTTCCGACACCCCTCAGGATCCCACTCCGGCGTCCCGTAGCAACTATACACACGCTCGATCACCCCCTCCCCCACAAGCTCCATCACCCGCCGATTCACCGCCTCCACCTGCTCCACCGAGATCAACCCCCGCCCCACACCCGACTGATTCGTTATCACCACCAACGCCAACCCCGCCCCCTTCAACCGCCACAACCCTTCCCTCACCCCATTCAACAACACCACCCCCTCCGGATCCCCAAGATACGGCACATTCACAATCAACGTATCGTCCCGATCCAGAAAAACAGCCGCACGCGCCATACCACACCTCCTACCACACCACCCACGCAAGAAAAGTCCAAACCCACCCCTCCACCACCGCAGATTTTCTTGACCACACACCCCTCTCTGTTAAACACCACCCTACCGCACTCGTGGCGAAATGGCAGACGCGCTAGCTTGAGGTGCTAGTGGGGCAACCCATGGGAGTTCGAGTCTCCCCGAGTGCACATCACCCAAAAAAACTCCATCAACAAAAACCCCAAAACCCCATCCACCCTATGTCCCAACACCGCAGCCTACGATCCAAAGCAGCCACCATGGCCAAACGCAACGTCCTCAAACGCATCGAACGCATCGACCTCATGAAAAAACGCGGCCAATGGAAAGAAGGTCAACCCGTCATCGGCCTCCCCAAGACTAAACCCGAATAACCTTGCCCCCCATCCGCCTCAACCGCTTCCTCGCCCAAGCAGGCCTCGGCTCACGCCGCGCCGTCGAAACCCTCATCCTCCAAGGCCTCATCGCCGTCAACGGCCAAATCACCCGCTCCCTCGCCACCCAAATCCACCCCACCGACACCGTCACCTACCGCGGACGCCCGCTCACCCCAGCCCGCCCCATCTACGCCATCCTCCACAAACCCAAAGGCTACACCTGCACCGCCTCCCCACAACACGCCGAAAAAACCATCTACCAACTCCTCCCCCGCCACTGGCCCCGCACCTTCTACGTCGGCCGCCTCGACAAACAAAGCGAAGGCCTCCTCCTCATCACCAACGACGGCGCCTGGGCCCACACCCTCACCCATCCCCGCTACAAAATCCCCAAAATCTACCACGTCACCCTCGACCGCCCCTACGACCCCACTCACACCAAAAAACTCACACACGGATTCCCCATCCCAGGCGGCTACGCCCAATGCCAGCACGTCCAACCCCTCTCCCCACGCACCCTCCGCATCACCCTCACACAAGGCCTCAACCGCCAAATCCGCCACATGCTCTACCGCCTCGGATACGAAGTCGAGCGCCTCATCCGCGTCCAATTCGGCCCCATCACCCTCAAAGGCCTCCCCAAAGGCCACTACCGACTCCTCACCCCAAAAGAAATCCACGCCCTCAGCAAAGCCCCTGAAAAAAAACCCACCAAAAAACTTGACGCCACACCTCCACCCAATAACATCCCATCTCCCCATCCCAAAACAACACCCAACAACTAACCCAATGTCAGAAGTAAAACTCAAAAAAGGAGAATCCGTAGACAAAGCCCTCAAACGGCTCAAACGCAAACTCGACCGCGAAGGCACCCTCCGCGAAGCCCGCGCACGCCGCAACTACGAAAGCCCAGCCGAACGCGCCCGCCGCAAAAAACGCGAACGCCGCCTCAACACCTGGGGCTACTTCTCCCTCAACTCCAAAACCCCCACCACTATCTAAGCCACAGCAAAGCACCGCCCGATCCTCCCTCTCCCCCCCTAGACTCCCTCTAGTTCAACCTCTGCACTAAAAGGCCGCCTTAACCCTTTACAGCCAGCCTTCTAACACCTACTGCCCCATCACCACTGCCCAAGAGACCCTCGACCCTAAACAAACTCACCAAACATCCATTCGCTCTCCGCTGCCTCCACTGCCCACACTCCCCACACCCCGCATCAAAGCTCGACCTCGCCCTCTTACACCGATAACCTATCCCACCACACCATGCCCCCCTACCACATCACCATAGACGGCTGCTGCCTCGGACGCCGCAAAACCGGCAACGAAACCTACCTCCGCGGCCTCCTCCAAGGCCTCAAAACCGTCGCCTCCCCCGACCAATGGCGCATCACCGTCCTCACCACCTCACACTACACCCAGCCCCGCGACCCCTTCTTCCACTGGCACGAAATCCCCCTCGGAAACTTCATCACCCGCAACTTCGCCACCATCCCACGCACCCTAGAAAAACTCCGCCCCCACCTCTACCACGCCATCTACTGGACCCGATTCTACGCCATGCCCGTCCCCGTCATCCTCATGGTCCACGACCTCTCCTACGTCAGTTTCCCCCAAGGCTACCCACCACACCACCTCCCCATCTACCGCCACCTCATCCGAGCCTCTGCCCGCCGCGCACACCACCTCCTCACCGTCTCCGAATTCTCCAAGCAAGAACTCATCCGCCACTGGGCCATCCCAGCCCACCACATCACCGTCACCTACAACGGCGTCAACCCCGCCTTTCACCCCCCCTCTGAGAACTCCCCACCCACCACCCAACCACCGCACCCCACCTCCCCCCCCTACATCCTCTACGTCGGCAACCTCCACCCACGCAAAAACCTCGTCCGCCTCCTCCAAGCCTTCGTCCACCTCCGCCAAACCACCACCCTCCCCCACCGCCTCAAAATCGTCGGCCAAGTCGCCTGGATGGCCCACGACATCTTCGCCACCGTCCGCGCCCACCGCCTCCAAGACCAAGTCGACTTCACCGGCTACGTCACCGAATCCGACCTCATCCACCTCTACCAACACGCCGCCGTCACCGTCTATCCCTCCCTCTACGAAGGCTTTGGCCTCCCCGTCCTCGAAGCCATGGCCTGCGGCTGTCCCGTCGTCTCCTCCGCCACCACCTCCATCCCCGAAATCGCAGGCGACGCCGCCGTCCTCGTTGACCCCTACAACCCGCGCGCCATCGCCGAAGGCATCTGCCGCATCCTTCAAAATCCCGACCTCGCCGCCACCCTCCGCCAAAAAGGCCTCGCCCAAGCCCAAAAATTCACCTGGACCGCCTGCGCCCGCGCCACCCTCACCGCCTACCAAAAAGCCCTC
>JANWVL010000170.1 GCA_025056655.1 Candidatus Methylacidiphilales bacterium | reverse complement strand
GGGTATACAGGGCGAGAGATGTTGGTGAATACGTGGGGTGGGCTTGGAGCGGGGTTATATGATTATAGAAACCGCATCTATAGCACGGTCCACGGCCGCTTCCTGCAACCGGATCCGATAGGGTTCGAGGCTGAAGATGTGAATTGGTGTAGATATGTGGGGAATAATGCGGTGAATTATACGGATCCAGAGGGGTTGTTTATAAGCCATATAAAATGCTGGATGGAGATTATTAAATGGGAAAAGAATTGTAAAGATAAGATTCCTAAGTGTGATTGTGAAAAGATGGATCTTTTAGAATTTATTGAATGCCTTCAGAAAAGAAATGAAGCAATAGCAAAATGTATGGCAGATTCTAAAAATATGTTTAAGGAGTGCCTTAAAGCAACGAAGGTCCCTCCAGCTAGGCCGCGACCTTCAAATTGATTATCTAGCTTAAATATAGAAAATAATATATATGAAACATTGGTTTTTATCTATATTCATTATTATTTGTTTGATGATTTTTGGATCTTTAATTCTAAAGAGTTATCTTAATACTATCTATTTTATGAATCTAGTATCTATAATTGATTATGGTATTTTATGTAAAGATAAAAAGTATGAAGAGTTAATAAAAAAAATTTCTAGCGACATAGAAACAAACGTATTAATGATTAAATCAATTGATCAAAAAGAATATCAAAATGCTTGTTCGCTAGCATTTGATTATTTTTATCAATTATCAAAAGCTTATCACATAGATGGAAACAATGAACTATCCAAAAAATATTGGAATGAGGCTCTTCGTTACGCCGACAAAAGAATTTCTGGAATGACATTTATGGAATACTTTGAGCTGAGAAATAAAATCAGCTCATCTGACGAGCCTGCATCGACAGGTGAAATAAGTGAATAAAACGGATTTTCTTAACTAGTTATTGATTAACAATTATTATAGAATATAGTTTTATTTCTTGCGAATACTGTAGAATAACTACAGCTACGGATGTGAGAGCAGCGGAAGGAAAATAGGGGGGAGAAGCGCAGTATATAAATATTTTGAACTGCAGATAAGTTCTAAAAAACACATAATTGATTTTGATTTATTTTGACATTTCAGGAATTGGCTTTGGAATTTGCGGTAAGTAGGAAATTCGTTTTCAAGCAAAATAAATCTTTACAAACAATCCAGATGATGCAAGATGATGGGGTGCTAAGTATAATAGAAAATCGATCACAAAAGGAGTCAGCAGTGCCCTTGCTGCTGAATCTCCCATCATTTTTCTTTATTGACTCCGCACAAAACCGTATATTCATCAGCACCACAGGTCGATTCTTGCACACTGACTCAATCGGCCTCAAATTCGATGATGTGAGGTATGGGGAGAATGGGCCGTTGAATTATACGGATACGGAGGGTGGAGTTGCCTGGGCTGCTATATCAGGATTACTATCAACAGCATTGCACACAATTACCAATTATACATTAAACAAAATGCCTGATTGTGCTAAGGGATGTAGGGATGATTGTATAAAATGTTGTGAATCCCTTGCTTCGAGCATGGGCACATGGAGCAAAGGGTGCTGCATACCTTACAAGAATGGTTGGGTGTGCGGGTTTAGTTTTGCCAGGGATTGTCCTCGCATGCACTCAAGCAGTGAACGCAGAATATGCTACAGGTGCTCAAAACATTATTCAGTCTATATCATCATGTAAAGGTTCTTGTAAATGAATGCCATTATAGAATTCTTTGTTGAACATCCGCCGTTTTTTAGTGCAACGC
>JANWVL010000169.1 GCA_025056655.1 Candidatus Methylacidiphilales bacterium | reverse complement strand
TAAGCGATCATTGTGTATTATTTCTCTAAAAATATCACCGGGCAGTATTCTCTCAGGACAGTGTGCTAGATAAATGTCGTCTGGAATTTTGAAAGGGGTAAGTTTTTCCACAAGTGGTTTAACCACTTTTCTACATGTCATCGGTGGGACAGTGCTTTCTAATATGAGGAGATTTCCTTTTTGTAGATATGGGCATATAGATTCTATCGCTGATGTGACAGCAGAAAAGTCACAAACCTTTTTTAGAGGATCAACGGGAGTGGGCACCGCAATGACGAATACGTCTCCGTGAGTAGGCGAAGTGGTAGCTTTGAGATTGCTTTTAACGATGGGATCGGAAAGTAGAGCTTGGAGTTCCTTTTCGTTTAAAAGCAGAGTTCGTTCGTTTATTGCCTTGACAAGATTCTCATTGATATCAACCCCGACGACTTCATGGCCAGCTTGTGCCCACATTAGAGCTGCGGGTAGTCCTACATATCCTGTTCCGATTACGATGATTTTTTTCATTTGTGATGAGTCCATTTTAAATTCTTGTTTAGGATGTTGGGGATGAATGGATGGCGACAAAACTCTGGGGGCAGCTGGAATAATAAAACCGCATAGAAAACCCTATACTCTATTATGAGCATGCGAATGACCTCTGTAAATTATACCATTGCGCCGTTGACCCTTGAACTACCCACTCTTGGATTGTCTGTTCAACAGGATTATCTTTGTGTGATGCTATTATCATTTCTACATCGTTATTCTTCAACTTCTCATGCAACTTTACACTATTATGCACTATCTCTAACAACCGCTTTGGCACCAATTTTAGCACAGGTAAATCTGATGTCAACTGCGGCGACTTAACCTTATGATAATGATTTGATTTTGCTATCAGTGGGATCAGAAGTGAGCCTTTGTCAATTGTAAACACAATATCATTCCGATTATGATGCCCGCAACTCACACCCTTACTTCCTATTCTCGTCAGCATAAGAGTCTTACTTTTTAAGGGTCATTCTGCCTACAATGTGCACTTTGCTGGCCTAATTACTCAGCATTAGTGGCATAACCTTATAATGATACCTCAGTTGAAAAAATTGGTGCTGGACCTTAAAATTCATATGATTGAGCTGAAATACAAGCCATTTTGTTCCATTTCATATACACGTAATTTAAAGTATATTTTATAGTCGCTCAAGTTTAGCATAGGTTTAAGTGTTTTTCTGTTCCCTTAGAGAATTTAAACCTACATCCATTCCAACACAAGTAATAATTGATCTTTCGTGAACAACATTATACATTAATTTTTTTCTCATAGCAAACTCTTTCTCGGAAATGATAAAATTAGTGGGAATCCATTTTAATATTATGTTTTTAGTAATTAGATTCGCAGTATTACGTGCATGTGTGAGCTTGTGTCGTTAGATGAGGGTCTTTCATATCAAGATTTAATTGCTTTGCTTTGAATTCGTCTAAATTGAATACAATATCACAGTTTAACAAGGTGTTAAGGCGGTGAGAGATAATGATAATTGTCAGTTTGCCTTGAAATTTTCTTATGCTTTCCATGAATTCAGATTCAGTATGAACATCAAGTGCGCTTGTGGCCTCATCAAGAATGAGCATATTAGGTTTATGGTAAAGTGCTCTAGCAATTCCTATACGTTGACGCTGGCCTCCGGATAGTCTTATTCCTCTGTCACCTACTTGGGTGTTCCACTTTTCTGGCAAATTTTCTATAAAGCTCAATATCTGGGCTGCTTCAGCAGCACATCTTAAGTCTTCATAATTGATCTTATTACTCGGCACACCCAAAGCAATGTTTGCTGCTAGAGTGTCATCTAGAAGAAATATATCTTGAGGAACATAGCCTATACCTGAATGCCATCTATCTAACCCGAATTCATGGAGGGGCATACCGTCGACCATGATTTGACCTGAGGTAGGGGTTAGGAGACCTAAAATCAGATCAAGAAGTGTGGATTTACCACAGCCTGTTGGACCAACTATTCCAATCATTGAGTTTTTTTTGATTTTTAAATTAAGATTTTTGAAAACGAACGGGCTTTTTCTGTCGTAAGTGAATGATAGATCCTTGATTTCTAATTCCTTGTGCCAGTCCGCAACTTTAACGTTTTTTGTGATAGGTTTAGTGTTTGTCGTCTTGTGACATTGACTAATTTCTTCATAGATTTCATGAAGTGAGGCTATGTGAGCTTCTAAGTTGTTGAGCTGAGAATATAAGTATTGCAGCGCAGGCAGCATTCTATATCCAGCGAGGGCAATAACACCTAGGTTTGGTAATATTTCTGTGATGTTTTTCTGAATGGAGAAATTTAATATGACAACAAATATTATCGAACCAAAGGCTAGAGGTTCAATTAAAGTTTTGGGATAGTTGCTTAAGTATGTAATTTTGGGTTGCACTCTGGAATATTTTGAAGAGGCGTCGGCAAGTTTGCTAATTAGATATTCTCCCGCGGAGTGGATGATAATAGGTTTTATGCCAGTTATTATTTCATTTGCTAATTTATATATAGCGCGTAATGATTGGTTTGTCTCTTCAGATATGAGTCTTCTGCGATTTCTATTATATAGAAAAAAGACTAAATAATATAGGCAAAAAATAGTTGTCAGAATCAGCACAATGGTAGGATGAACCGCAAACATTGTGATTCCTAATAAGGCAATTAGTATGGCACGTGCTATGACGTCAAGCAAAGGTGAGAAGACATAAGAGACAAAGTAATTTACATCATAGACAATTTTCTTAACATACAAGCTAGGGCTTCTACGTATAAAATCTTGATAAGGCATGGAAATAATCTTTCTGATTAATATCAGCCGTAGATAGTGTCCGCATTCATGGATAACTTTGGCTTTTTTATGCTCCGCAAAAAAATTTACAATATTTGATATTATAATAGATATTACTACTAATATGCCGAAGCAAATGATTAGCTGATTTTGATCTTGTATATTAAGTGTATTTAGTAATATGGCCCCATACTTTGAGTTTAGTATTCGATTGGGGTCAGAAGCAACGGCGAGGAATGGAAATATCGAAATGACGCCAAAGACGTTAAATATCCCTTGTATTAAGGATATTAAAAAGAGCAAGATGACTTTTCTTTTACTGTATAGGCTAGCGAGATAGAATATTTCTTTAACCGCGGTTAAGGCTCTTTTGATTTGAGATTTCATCAAAATTTTTTTATCCTTCTATGGTGTTGATTTCGACGGGTTCGACTTGGATGGAGTGGGATTCGAGCCAGCGGATGGCTTGTTGTATGGTGGGGCGGTCGGCTTGAATTTCGAGGGCTATGATGCCGACTTGGGGTGTGACGCTGGCGTTGTGGATGCTG
>JANWVL010000168.1 GCA_025056655.1 Candidatus Methylacidiphilales bacterium | reverse complement strand
ACCAGACTTAAATGAACCTCGTTTGACTGAGTTGGCTCTTAAAGCCATAGTGAATCATCGTGAAGATGATTTAATAGTTGAATACATAGACAGGATTTTTTCAAAAAAACTTTTAAACTGGACAGAAATCCATAGATTTGGTATTGAAATAGGCGAAAAATACATTAAAGAAATAATCAAACATTCATTTTATAGAAATACCGAAGAGTTTTTAAAAGAACTTTTCGCTATTTTTGAGGATTGGACAAGTATAGATATTGAATATATTGCTAACCTGATATTATGGTGTGATGGAGAAATGCTGGAATCTATAATTCGCTTGATTAAAAAATTTATCGAGCATGACGGAATAATTCATGATTATTCTTTGTTAGAAATTATTTTAGCTTCATTAGTGTTTAAAGATTCTGACGAAAGCATTAGGCTTGCCAAATATTTAATTAATGCATGTAGGATTGATGGTTTATTTTTTGAAGAATCGTTGTTTTGTTTATTTTTAAATGAAAGCGAGCATTCTCTGAATTTATTTTTTGATGAAATTTTTAAGGTGGAAGAGATTGAAATAGATAAAACAATAATGCTTTTAAATACACTAAACACAGATATTGTCTTGAAAGCAATTGTAAATAAATTAATCAATACACATTCAACAAAAGAAATCAATATGATATTCGCATTAGCGGAAGGTATATGGTATAATTATGATGAAGTTATTTTAAATTACATGCATGATCACCTGGTACCCCAAGAAAGAATAGGTCATATTATCAATGACCTATTAAAATACCAGGCTAGTAGAAAAAACATTATTTCGTATTAAAATTTAAATATAAAAACAGGAGAATAGCGAGAAGAATATGGCAATAAAGTTATCACTGAGTGGATGTATATGTGGCACATTAGTCGGTATGAATCAAAGTGTTACAGGAAATATGATTGCTAATTTGATTCAAAAATATCCAGAACAAGCACCAATGGTTATAGCATTCACAATGGAAAATATATCTAAAATATTTCAAAGAGATGAGATATTAAATTTATTCTATGCAATAGCGAATAGCAACATGAATAAGGATAGTTATATAAATATAATATCTAGATATATTGGGCGTTTAGGATTTTTAGACGATATATATATTTACAGCATTATGATAAAATTTGGCCATTTTGAATACATCGATCACATTTTTAATATAATCGAAGAGCACAAAAAAAACCGCCATTTATATTCATCATTCTTAAGTTTTGTGTATGAAATAAATCTAAAAGAAGTCGCGCCTCTTTTGTTGATTAAAGCTACTCATGATCCTTTTTACCTAACAGATTATCTTATTAGAACTCTTATTAATATAGGATATTCTATAGAAACTGAGTGGATAGTTAAAGTTTTTAATGAAAATAATAATTCCAGTGAATGCATACAAAAAAGTCTTCTCTATGCACTTCATGACAAACATGATGAAATGGCCTATGAATTTCTCATCAAAACATATTTAAGCCACGCTAGCGATGATGTTCGTCAGGCCGCTCTCAAGACTTTATATAAAATAAAAACAACTGGAGCTTTAACAGAAATGATGATTAGAAATTTTAAATTGATTGGAAAAGATGATTTGATAGATATTAAGATTATGTTGCAAGTAAATCATAAAAAAGCCATGGCGCTTATATCTGATTTTATAAAAAATGCACCACCTGATAGGATTATAAGTCTAATAAACATAATAATAAGCGAAGATCTTGATATATCTAGTGGTTTGATGAAAGATATATGGCGTATTCAAGACCCGCAAGTCAAATTAGAAGTGTTAAAACTAATCAACAGACAAATAAAAGAAGAAAATGTTGGATTAATATACGAAGGGATTATACATCCCAATTCCTTGGTAAGAAAAATGGCTGTTAAAAGCGCAGTAAATTATAAAGATATAAGAGTAGAGAATAAACTAATAGAGATACTCAATAATCTCGACGAACTAGAGGAAATTAGAATAGCCGCTTTAGAAGTCTTAATATCTAAAAACGACAAGAGGTTTAATGATATATTTATTAAAGCGTTGCGTTATAAAAAAAATTTAAGGAAGATGGCTTTATATGGATTGAATATAAATGAATACGCCCTTGATTTAAACGAACTCGAAAGAATGCTTTTATCCGTTAATGATTTAGAAGAAACGATTTTGCTTTTTGAATTAACAAAAAATATAGACAAAGAAAAAGCAGCCTTATTCTTTAATAAAATTATCGGCAAACCATCTCAATACCACAAATTCATGTTTGGATTGATTTATTATATCAACACATTTCCTGATCAAGCCGTGGAATTTATAAGAAAGGAAATAAAATCAAGAGAGAAACCTGATATCTTATACATCGAAGCTCTTTTGTTATCTCAAAATCCAACGGCAATTAAACTATTTATGGAAACAATGACGTTATTCAATGATGAGGTATATTTAAAGTACATAGAATATATAAAAGACGATCTGTTAATGAACGCCGTCATGAATATTGTGATGAATACAAATGATTTGGGTGAAATCAGAAGGATTTTGGATTTTATATATAACAAGAAGCCTTATTTATGCGAAAAACTCCTTATAAATATTAAAAAAGAGATGGTGGGTGAAATTAAATTAAGTGAGATTTTTGGTTTCTTGAATAATAAAATTACAAACGAGAGATTTGTGCAATAATTAATAACTCAACCAAGGTGGTTTCAAGCAACATAATCACTGAAGCTAGCAGTGCAATATTGAAAGACCTGTGCGATTGATCCACCCCAGCCAGTAACACTGCTACATTCAGAGATAGAGTATCTACCAGCTCATTTTGCAGCGTGTCTGGCGCTCAACCTGCGTGATGAGATAGAGGCATTTTTTTACTCCCGACGAATGTGAACAGCTCATCAAGCTCGACGATAGTATCATCGTCGGTTGTGGGTTGTGGGATAGAGGCAGCCAAGCCACATTCACCGACGCACTTGACCCAGGAGGCTACCGATTGCGCACTTGACACGTAGATTGTGCCTGATGTGTCGGAAGAAGTGACCCTCCAGATACATCTGGATAACTTGGCACGGGATTCTAGGCGAGTAGCCAATTGGGTAGGTTGCGGGGTGAAATGACGTTTGCAGGTTTTACATAGGTAGTATTGGCTGTTGCAGTGATTCTTGTCGCGTTTGACCAATGATTCCCTATTGATAAAATTAGGCCAAAATCATATGATGCTGAGCTTGCGAAAAGCCATAGCGTCAATTTAGACTCATTATCCATTAAGATCATAACTAATAATATTGATTAGCAAGCTTCTTCCTAAGAATAGCAGCTAGAGTAGGATCATATTTGTACTTGACACATTTAGCTACTCACTGTGCCTCCCCATGAAACGTAAATTTTCATTACGCTAAGAAGCCTTACCATACAGATAGATATTTTCTACTTTGGGCTAAATTCTAAGTAGGTAGCCTATTAGATTGGATTAATGCATAGGATGACGATTACAGTCAATTTATAGATAATACTAGGCGTTGTTTTGATTCTTACCATTCTGTCCCCTGGTTTGCTTATTTATTTCACACATCACACTTGTACAATTTTATCCGCAAATCCCTTCAGGATTTTCAATTTATTTATACATCTTCATCATAGGTATGTAGGCATTGAGTAGGACTTTTTATCTATTTGGATTGAGGAGATGCCAATCAGCTTGCAAAAGAAGAAATAATATTATAATAGATAAGATGATAGGCAAAAATTAACTTGTTGATCTATTCTGTCAAATGAACGACAGGGGAATTACGCTTGATATTTATAGGCAAATCGAATCCCTATTTAATTTATATACAAAAGAAACATTATTGTTGATGATATATTTTTGCCTCAAAGAAGAGGCCTCAAAAATGATAGCTGCTGTTAAGTTTTTAATTGATAAAAAGATGATCGCATATATTGAATTAGATGAAGTTGAAAGGATTCTGCATAGTGATGTTTATCGTTTTGTTCACCTGTATTTATTATACATGTCAGGAGATGTTCAAGCTATAGAAGAAATGAAAAGATTACTCCATAAATCATATAAACTAATTGAAAGCGGGTATTTAAAGATTATGATCGAGGGTAGTGATGAAAAAAATTGTAGATATGGTAAAAAATTCATGCGTGAAAGTATAGAAAATAATCAACCCGTGTACTTAGTTTGTCGTCATTTTAATGACATATTCTACGACACCTTTAGAGACAAAGCAATTGAAATGATGTTGGATAAAGAAATTTCTCACCACATAATATATACGTTGTCGTTCTCTAAAAATCCAGCCTGTGTAAAAGATTTGATTTCTATATACAAAAAACATAGCGATATAAAAACAAGAGAGGAAATAATAAAATACATTGGTAATTGCTTATCATATGAGGCGGTTGATTTACTTATTGGTATAATATATTCAAATTAAGATACATTCATTGATCTAGCTTTCGATGCAATTTTACAAATTCATAATCAATTTAAGTTTTGAAAATAATGCATAAATGTAGGCTGGATTTTATAGAGCCTCTGGATGTATACAATTATATTTTAATTAACTGTAATGGGAATGAGATGAATAATTCTGCTTTTAAGCTAGTTGATATTTTAGATAAACATATAGTCAAAGAAAACCCTGCCCAAGAAATTGTTTGGTAAGGATAAAAAGATGTCTTTTTTATAAACAATATAATGCCATTTTATTTTCTTGCATATGCATTGAAAGATACAATAAACTGTCATGATTGCACTGTTTTTTATTTTAAATTTAACGCATAAGACTATTATCATACCGATCCAATTGAGTGATAAAATAGAAAAAGTTTGATGCTTGTTTTATTTATTTAAGCATTTGATAATTACCCTGTCTTTAAATAGCATAAAGTAGTTGTTAATCTAAATATAATTTAAAATATTATTGTGTGTCTATATATCTGCTATTTAAGATGTATCATACATAATCTTAGCGCAAAAAGATAGATGGATAAACGCTAATGATAAGCATATCAATAACTATGCGTTAACTACGATCCTAAATATATTAAACAAAGAAATTTTTGGTGATAAAAAGGCGCTTTTTATTAGTAATTTTAATTACTGAGACATTGTGTTATATGATATAGGTATACAATCCACACCACAATAAAACTGTGTTTCAGATGGAGGTAAAAAAGAGAACAAATAAAATTGTATGCATAAAGTGCTAAAGATGCATAAGCTAATCGCTGGATAAAGGATGCAAGAATCACAACGGGAACCAGTGCTACCTATGTAAAATCTACAATCGCCATTTCACCCCGCAGCCCACCCCAATCGGCTACTCGCCTAGAATCCCGTGCCAAGTTATCCAGATGTATCTGGATGATCACTACTTCCGACGCATCGGGCGCAATCTACGTGTCAAGTGCGCAATCGGTAGCCTCCTGGGTCAAGTGTATCGCTGAATGTGCCCTGGCTGCTTCTATCTACCTACCTGATTCGAACCGACGACAATACTGTCATCGAGTTCAATGAGCTGTCATGACCGTTTGGAGTAAAAAGGCGCATCTATCTCATCAGGCGGATTGATCGTCAGACATGCTATATCATGTTTTAGTAGATACTTTATCCTGTGATAAAGCGATGATACAGGAGATGATGGATTAAGCGCCACAGGCTTTTCAATATTGCAGCGTTGGCTCCAGTAATTATGCCGCTTTAAACTACCGAGGCGGATGTCTCAGGTTATATCAGGCAAGTTACAGACCCATTCGGTTTAAGCAAGACTCGCCGAGTTGCGGAGGATCTTGCTCGGCTAGGGCGACGTATGCGATGCTTTTCTCGATGTGAGAAGGATCAGCTGCCATCGGCTGCGTTCTTTATGCATGATGCAATCTGCGGTATCCCCTCAAGCAGGCACATTCTGGTCATCATAACTATCCATGGGATTACGCAAGTATTTGGTTTTAGACATACCCTTTATCTAGGTCAATTAAAATACATTATTCCCACCAAATTCTTTTTATTTAACATGACATCTGTTATATTCTATTTATTTAACACGGCATGTGTTATATTCTACATCATAATTCACGTCTTGTGATCAAATTCAGGGTAGCAGTTGACATAGCGTTATATCTAAATATAATCTAGGCGGTGTATATTTAACATGACGATAAGGGCCTGTAGCTCAGCGGTAAGAGCAGTCGGCTCATAACCGATTGGTCGCTGGTTCGAATCCGGCCAGGCCCATGATCAGGCAAACCGTTTAGGTATTTACCTCAAGCGGGTTATCACGTTTGCCCCTCTATATTTCTCCTTTCTGATCTCTCTACATGAGTGACAAAGCGCATTGTAGTCGTAGCGTACAAAATCACTCGTGCAAAGAAAGCCTACTTCTGCATTTATGTTTATATCGGTAGCCTGCTCAAGACCTCCCATGACAGAGCCCAAGCCTAGGTACATACCAAGCTCAAAGCACTACTGCAAAAAATGGGGACGGATGACGGATTCGTCAACGCGCACAGTCGCACATACTGATGACCTTGCACGCGTCGGTCCACGACACGTATACATTCGCAAAACCATGTAAGTTAACTGTGGCTAGACGCTGCGCTCGTCTGAGACAATCGTTCACGGCGCGCTTCGGTAGGTTTGCATCACACCCTAACGCATTAAAACAATGTATTGCAAGCTAAATACACTAAAAGCAATGAGGGTGCACGGCTGGCTATTGCGGATAGCTTTTGCAGTTTATGGCACTAGCGCCGTTAAGTCAAACTCCTGGGATCGCTTGCTTTGCCAACAAGCACAGCACAAGCGTCCAAACTTGTATTTGACTGACCAAGTTTATTCATTTTTTACCCCGATGCGTGCCTCCTAGGTTTTGTTAATGCAGGCGATAACAGGTCTGCAGATAAAACAAGGCGCTGGCTTTCGGCTAGCGCGGGCTGGGATGCACAGCGCACCGGTGACCATGCGCATCATGGCAAAGCCTGTGAATAGGCAACATGGGTGTTAAATAAAATTGGATGCATGAGGAGTAAAAGAGTCATAAGCAAATCGTGGGGTGCAAACGAGGCAAAAATCACTGTGGCGACAGAGCTTCCTATACAAGGCATTCGGTTGTCATTTCAAACCTCAGGCCAACCTGATTGGCTATCCACCTTGAATCTTGCGCGCAAGCCTTCAAGATATATATGGATGGCCACGGCTTACGACGCATCGGGCTCAATCTGTATGTCAAGGACGCAATTGGCAGCTAACTGGAGCAAGTGCATCGGTGACCATGCTTTGTCTGCTTCAATCTACCAGACCCCAACTGGAGACTCACCCATAACCAAGCTTGATGAGCCGTTCACGTTCTTCGGGAGTAAAAAGACGTGTCTATCTCATCACACAGGTCAGACTACAGAGGCGCTGCATCATAAGCTGGTAGATACTCTATTCTGCAATGCAACGGTGATATAGGGAGTGCCTAAATCCAAATACTTGCGTAGTCCCGCGGATAGCTCTGATAACCCGGATGTGCTTGCTTGAAGGGATGCCGCCGATTCCAGCATTGCACAAACGACGCAACCGACCGCCATAGCTCCTCCACACACCGCGAAAAGCA
>JANWVL010000167.1 GCA_025056655.1 Candidatus Methylacidiphilales bacterium | reverse complement strand
ATATATTCTGGATATATCGCTGGACGAGAGATAAAAACCACTAAACGATTAAAATTAATTAGCTGCTACTGTGATCAAAAATTAATTAAAGAATATCAGCTTAAATACGATATGTGTCCAACAACTATACAATCCAGAATTAAATCTATACAAGAGGTTGCAGGCAATGGCCAAGCATTTAGGCCATTATTGTTTGAATATCTTAAGGACGGGATAAATATCACTCAGCCATCCAATGCATGGACTTTACAAAATAGCTATAACCTTCCCTATCCAGTAGTTAAAAAACGGCTTTTTTATGGTAAGGAAAAAGCAATTCCTACTGGTGCTCAGTTTGTAGATCTAAACGCTGATGGGCTTTTTGATTATGTATATTACTATGTTCACAAACAAAGTGGAGTGATCGAAAAAGGAGCATATATCAATACTGGTAGTGGGTGGCGTAAGGATCAAAAATACGATCCTCCCATACCAATTAGCGATGAATTCTCAACGAATCGAGCACAATTTATAGATATAGATGCTGATGGATTTCTAGAAATAGTAGAGCTTCCTACCTATGAGTCTTTAAGAGACCGAGTTGTAGTAGGAAATTTTTATAGAGGTTGGCGTGGCGTATATAATGCTTGTGAGGATTATTTTGAATACCACAATACTTTTGACAGCTCTACTTCTAGCCGTTCATCCAACAAGATCTACGAAGAATACCTAACATACGACTCTGGGCCTTATGTATCTGAGTCAAATACCCACAAGGGGGGGTGTCATCAAACTTATAAAAATGATTGGAATTATGTATTAGTAGAAGTTAAAGCTAAAGGACAGTCAGAGATTAACTCTTTTGCTGGTAAAGTTTATAAACACGACGGAACAAGTTGGAAAGAGTTCTCATCTTTTCGATTACCTATCTCAATTGGTGGTCCAGATGGATTTGGATGGTTGGGGCTTCAATTTGCTGAATTAAACGGCGACGGATTACCAGACATTGTCCAAAATTATAAAAATCAAGTTAAATCAGCATGGATTAATACAGGATCTGGATGGATTATTTCAGAATCATTCACTCCGCCGATGGCCATTTATCAAGATGATGATACTAATTCTGACGTATTAATTCAGGATATTAATGGGGATGGACTTAGCGATGTAATCTCAGCAAAGGAAATTGAAGTTACTGAGCCGGTATCTGTAGTTAACAAGCGTTTAGTTTTAGGTAAGACAATAGACATACATAGTTCTGAACACAAGGAGTCAACTGCGCATGGTGAATGTTTTGCCTCAAATAGCAAATATTGGCGAAGAACTATGATAGACTTAAAAGATGTTTCTCTATCTTATCCTCAAAAATTTTTAAAAACAGATAGTCAAGTATATTTGAACACTGGAACTGGATACCAGATCAGTAATGAATATAAATTACCGTGCCCGTTGGTTCCATTCGATAAAAACCAAGATACAGGAACTCGAATTACAGATCTCAATGGTGACGGACTTCCCGATATAATACAAAAAAGATTTCTTAAAACAAAGAAGGGTATACTCAAGCCCGTAGTCAATAAAGCGTATTTCTTCACTCGTAGAACTTCGTGTCAGAAACAGGGGAATGCCACCTGGTGGGATGGTAAATCTTGGCAAGTTAGGAAAAGACTTGGATTGAATCCCAATTCTACCATGGCTTCCTATCAAGGTCAATTATATCAAGATATGTTATGGCATGATAACACTGGTTGGCAATTAGGTGATCTTGTTTACGAATGGGTAGAGGAGATAGTTGATGAGGAACATAATTTCGTGTATTTGAATACAGGCAAAGGATGGACTAAAGGCCCAGAATCTCTCAAGCTGCCTTGGTATACTGCATATCATGATCATGGCACATCTCATCATCACAAAATGGGATTAGCTTTAGTAGATATAAATGGGGACAGGCTTCAAGATATAGTAGTTAATCGCTGGGTCAATCCTACAATTACTCATTCTGCAGCATGGCTAAATAGAGGTGGACGATCTTGGGAATACGTTCCTGCGTTTATTCCACATCATCATATTGAGGGAGATGGTGCCGATGATGTTGGAACTCGCATTGTTGATATTAATGGAGACGGACTAAATGATATTTTGTGGCATCGTGAGGTGATTGGTTCGAACACGCAGATTGTAACAAGCATTAATCGCGCTAAGGGCCCTCTATTGTCGTCTGTGACCAACGGTTACGGATATAAAATTAAGATCAACTTCGGCCATATGAGTGATCCAAATCTTTACACAAAAGACGTAGGGGTAAACGCTGCAGTTTATCCAATTATAGACGTATATGGATCAACTCCACTGCTTGAATCTATAGAGAAAGAAGACGGTGTTGGAGGTTTTGTTAAAACATCCTATAAGTATACTGGAATGAAAGTTCATGCATTAGGCCGAGAGCAGCTTGGCTTTCGTTGCATTGAGGAGAAAGATCATTTAACGGGTGTTACTATCCGTAGTATATATCATCAAGAGTTCCCTTTGGATGGAGTAATAAAAGAAATCGAAACACGATCCTCAGAGGGAATTCTACTTTCTACAACTAAAAATACATGGAAATACAAAATCTATGATGGAATCGAAAATACAAAATACTTTTTCCCATACCTTGAAACTGGTATCGAAAGCACGTATGAATACAATACAGGTCAGCTAGTTTCATCAGTTACTACAACCTCTAATTACGATGATTTTGGCAATCTTATAGAATCTGTAATTACAGATAATCAAGGGAAAACAAAGATTAGCAAAAATTTATATAATAACTTCACCTCAAATGGTAAATGGATTTTAGGACGACTTTATCAATCCTCCGTCGTTCATAAATCTTCTGGTCTTCCAGATATTGTCCGCACAAGTTCATTCTCATACAATCCTAACACTGGAATTCTAGCTTCTGAAACTATATCACCGAATCAGCCTGACTCTGTAACCACCACTTACGAACACGATGGCTTCGGGAATGTTCTCTCAAATACTGTTACTGCTAATGGTGTCCAGACACGAGTAACTATTAATAAGTATGATTCTAAGGGTCGTGACATCAGCTCTGCAACTTCACCTCTAGGGCATAAAGAGACAATTAAGACCAATCATTTGGGAACACCTCATGAAATTACCGGCCCTAATTCTATTACTACTACTTATGAGTATGATGGAATGGCTCGCAAAATTAAAGAAACAAGGGCTGATAATACAGTTACTACAATTAGTTACCAATGGGCTCAAGGAATGGCTGATTCACCCATTCATGCATCGTATGCTATAATCACTTCTACTACAGGTTTATCACCTGTGACTGTTTTCTATGACCGTTTGGGCCGTGAACTTCGCGCAGTCACACTCTCTCCAGATGGTAGAAAGATTTACGTTGATAAGATTTATGATTCTAAAGGACGACTTCATAAAGCCTCAGAGCCGTATTTCTTGGGCTCCGCACCGTTATATTCCACACATATCTATGACATATTAGATCGACCAATAGAACACATCCGTCCGGACGGTGCTCGTTCAAAGATTTTTTATGGAACGCTTAGCACTACTACTATAGACTCGGAGAATCGAAAACAAATCCATACCTTTGATCGAGAAGGAAGAATTACATCCGTAACTGATAATGCCGGCCAAACTACTCACTACAAATATGATGCTGTAGGGAATCTAATACAGACCATTGCTGCAGATGGAACGGTCACTGATATTCAGTATGATCCAACGGGGCGTTTCAAAATATCTATGAAAGATCCTAATATGGGGACTTGGTATTATAAATATAACGCCCTTGGTGAGCTTATAGAACAAGTCGATGCAAAAGGCCAAAAAGTGAGTATGAAATATGATTTACAAGGTCGTCTAATCGAGAGAAAAGAGCCCGAGGGCACAACTATTTGGACATACGATACAGCTCAAGGTAGGGGAATTGGCAAGCTTGCTTCAGTTTCAGGACCCAACGGTTACCTTGAGACTTACATCTACGATAACCTTGGTCGTCTACAGAGCACAACAACAACTGCATTCGGAGTCTCCTACACCCACGTCACAGAATACGACTCCTTATCACGACCATATATCATCACATATCCATCAGGTTTGCAAATCCAAAACCACTACAACAGCCATGGAGCTCTTCATAAAATTTCTTCCCCCAACAATAACACCATCTATTGGCAAGCGATCGAGTGGGATGCCAGAGGTAACCTTGTAAAAGAGCAACTCGGTAATGGTTTAATTACATCCCGCTCCTATCGACCTGAGAATGGCTTTTTGCAATCCATTCATACTCAATCTGGGGCAGTTAAAGTCCAAGATCTATCCTACCAGTTTACACCGTCCGGTAATCTTGCCTTGCGGACAGATCATCGCATAAATAAGACTGAAACTTTCCAATACGATAATCTCGCTCGCCTCGTCACGGCCTCTGTCAACGGCCTTCCTGCTGAGTCCTTCACCTACGACGCAGTTGGCAACCTAAAATCCAAAACCTACGTTGGCGCATACCAATACAACAATCCCTCCGCCCCTCACCGCATAAGCTCAATTACACTCGGCACTCAGACTCGCACCTTCCAATACGATGCCAATGGTAATCTGATTAATGACGAAATACGCACATACCAATATGCCTCACACAATAAACCGATTCTCATCACTAAAGGCATTCCTTCTCTCGGTGGAGTGACGATC
>JANWVL010000166.1 GCA_025056655.1 Candidatus Methylacidiphilales bacterium | reverse complement strand
TAAGCGATCATTGTGTATTATTTCTCTAAAAATATCACCGGGCAGTATTCTCTCAGGACAGTGTGCTAGATAAATGTCGTCTGGAATTTTGAAAGGGGTAAGTTTTTCCACAAGTGGTTTAACCACTTTTCTACATGTCATTGGTGGGACAGTGCTTTCTAGTATCAATAGATTTCCCTTTCTTAGATATGGGCATATGGATTCTATTGCGGATGTGACTGCGGAAAGGTCACAGACCTTTTTCAGGGGATCAACAGGTGTGGGCACTGCAATGACGAATACGTCTCCGTGAGTAGGTGAAGTGGTAGCTTTGAGGTTGCTTTTAACGATTGGATCGGAAAGTAGGTTTTGAAGTTCCTTTTCGTTTAAGAGTAGAGTTCGTTCGTTTATTGCCTTAACAAGATTCTCGTTGATGTCTACACCGACGACTTCTTGACCTGCTCGTGCCCACATCAGTGCGGCAGGGAGTCCCACATATCCCGTGCCTATGACAACTATTTTCTTCTTAAGCATATCTTATCGGAGTTAGCCATTGTGTGTGGTAATAGTGATAGATAATATAAAAGCGAGGATTAAAAGGCGGCGATTTGGTAATGGCAATTTGCAGGTTGGCTTCGTTGACGTTATAATGGAGTATTAAGAACATTTCTAACCAGTTCTAAGTAACGTTGGGCTTGGAGGGGGAGGGGGTATTCGGTGGTGGCGATGATGCGGTTGCGCTCGGACATGGAGAGGCGGAGCAAGTCATGGGTGAGAAGCAGGGTGAGGTAATGGCTGAAGGCCTCTATGTTTTCTGGCTCGGCGAGGAGGCCGTTGTCTTCATGTCGAATGAGGTCAGGGACGCCACCGACGCGGAACGAGAGGGTAGGAAGACCGGCTGCCATAGCTTCTTGGATGATGAGAGGGAGATTATCAGCGCGGGTGGGAAAGGCAAGGAGATCGGCGGCATTGAGGATGATATTTTTTGTGATGTCGTCATGAATAAAACCGAGGTGACGGATGGGGAGGCCGATGTCGGGATCGGGTGTTTTCGGAGGTGTGCCGATAGTGATGAGGAGTGTGGTTTGCTTGAGGGATGCGGGGAGGAGAGCTAGCGAACGAATGAGGAGATCGGCGCCTTTGCGGGGGTCGTTGAGGTTAGCGGCGGCGTAGAGGATGATTTTTTTGTTTTGTGGAAGATGGAGGAGATTGCGGGCGAAGTCCTTAGGAATAGGGCGGTAGGTATCGGTATCGATGCCGTTGGGAATGTGATGAATGGGAAGGTGGCTGAGTTGGCTTTGTCTAAAAGCATTGAGGATCCATCGGCTGATGGCGATGAAGTGAGGTTGGATGCGGGTGAACGTTTTACGTTTCAACCGAAGCTCGAGGGCAGAGGCGTCGCGGCGGGTCTCGACGTAGGTGTTGAGGTATGGACAACGGCCACAGCCAGTTTTCCATCGCTGGCAGTCGAAGCTGTAGACGCAGTGGCCGGTGAAGTTCCACATGTCGTGAAGGGTGATGAGGACGGTTTTGTGGCGTAGCAGACGTGGGAGTGCGAGATAATTTAGGTAGTCGCCGTGGATGTTGTGGATGTTGATGACGGGGGATTTTTTGAAGGCAGGGATTTGAGCAATGGAGGGCGTGGAGAGGTGAGCGATGTTGCGGAGGCCGAGGGTGAGGAGGGCGCGGTTGAATAGTTTTTCTGCGATGCGCGCTGGAATGTATGGGGTAGGGATCGTGTGGGTAAAGGGATCAGAGGTGGGCGAGCGTTGAGAAACGATGAGGTGTGAATCGATTCCTTGCGATCGGAGGGCTCGATGCAAGCGTGCTGGCACAAGGGTGGCGCCACCGCCTGTGTCGGTCTGAGATAGGATGGCGATGGAGAGGGATTGATCCGTCATTATATCGGAGCCAGGATTTGAATCTGATCCTGGGCGGAATGGGAGATGATGGCGTCCATGGAGATCAGGCGGTCGGAGGCTTGATTATCGTTCAGATAAGCATGGATTTTTCCGCCTCGAGTATAGTCGATGGCATAGTAGGGCACTTGTAGGGTGTGGGCGAAGAGGACGGAGTGAAAGCGCATGCAGAGGTTGAGTGTGGCGGTTTTCATGGCTGAGAGAATTTGGGATGGAGATTCGGGGAGGCGAGGGTAGGTGATAGATTCTTGTGGGATATTGAATTCTTGGAGAAGTCTGCGAGAGAGGTGTCGAGCATAGGTGCGGTCGTCGCCTCCCTCGTAGAAGTTGTGCATAGCGTGGAAAGCGATGGGGAGGTTGTAGGTTTTGTGAAGGTGGGCAAGGAGATGGAGGAGACCGTTTTCGAAACGGGTTTTTGTGGAGTCGTATTGATCGGAGGGGAGGTCTTCGGTGTAGTTGATAGGCCAATCGCGGAAGTAACAGGCTAGAATGGGTGTGGGATTGGGTGGAGGGGATGAGGAAGCATTTTGAAGTTTCCATTTTAGAACGTATTCAGTGGCGGGATCGGGAACGGTGTGCGCTTCGCAACGGAATTCGTGGATGCAGCGGTGAGTGGAGGCTTGGTCGCGAAGGGTGATGTGATCGGCGAGGCGGCAGAGTTCACGGGTGAGGGCGACGAGGTGAGGTTGACGTAGGGGGCCGATGCCACAACCTTCGATGCGGGCGATAGCGTTGCGGCGCTTGGTATGGATGAAGGCGTAGAGGATGTGGTTCATGGCATCGATGTCCATGAGGGGGCCGCCGCCGATAAGGGTTTCGTCGGTGGTGCGGCAGACGGTTTCAAACTGAGGAGAGAAGGTTTCTATGATTTGGACGGAGGAGGGGAGGTGGAGTTCTTGAAGAGTCCAGCGTGAATAGAAAGGATGAAGGCTTGCGAGGTAGATGGTTTGGGGTGGGTGAGGCCTGGAGAGGAGGCGATGGATGAGGGTGTGGAGGATGGCTTTGTCTCCGGCAGTTTCCGTGCCATACCAGCCGACGATAAGGGCTGAGGAGGATTTTAGTTGCTGGATTTTTGAGGTGGGGATTTTGGGGGTGGATGGGAGAGCGGAGGCTTGTTTTAGGAGGGAGGGGATGTGATAGGTGTGGGCGATGCGCCGATTTTTGAGGTAGAAGGTGAGTTTGTCGGTGAAGGTTTCAGGGACGTGGTAATCGTGGATGCAGTTGTCGCAGTGTTTTTGGCGAATTTCTTTGCGGATGTGGAGGTTGTTGAAGAAGACTTTTGAGGCTGGGGTTTGTTTGAGTAGATTGCCGATGATGGGGGACTTGGGGGAGCAGTAGAGGAGGTCGCCACGGGAGGTAAGGATGACGGCGTGGTAGTGATAGGGGCATCCTGTGGTGCGTGGTTTTCCTTCGGTGAGCATGCCGCGGACGCTGCGGTAGGTTTTTTTGTAGGTGGGGTTCGGTTCGTATTCGTAGATGAGGCGGGAGTAGAAGAGGCCGAGGTGGTGGAGGGTGAGGGGGTCGAAGTTGCGGATGAACTGTTTTTGTGGGGCGTTGTAGAGGCGATCGATGAATTCGGCAATGCGGAAGTGGGCGCGGATGTTGTTGTGGATGGCCCAATCGAGCAGTTCATCGACATATGGGGCATTGGTGGAGGTGATGGTGCATCCGATGGAGGTGGGGAGGCCGGCTTTTTTGAAGGTTTCGATGCATGCGACGGCGGATTCGAAATTACCCTTGCGACCGCGGACGGCGTCGTGGATTTCTCCGAGGCCGTCGAGTGAGACCATGACGGAGAAGGAGGTGCCGTTTTGGCGGCAGATTTCTGCGGATTGGAGGATGCGGGTGGTGACGTCGTGTTGGCGAATGGCGTTGGTGATAATGGAGGCGTGGGGGATTTTAGGGCGGCGTTCTGCGACGACGCGGAAGAGTTCCGGTAGGTCAGGGCGTAGGGTGGGTTCACCGCCAGTGATGCCGACGTCTTGGACGTTGGAGAAGAGAGGGTCGGCGAGGATTTGGCGGAGGTCGTCTGGGGTAATTTCGTAGTCTTTTTTTTGTTGCCAGATGAGGCACATTTGGCAGCGGGAGTTGCAAATGTCGTTTGCCATCATGCTGATGGACGTGGGCTTTGGGGGGAAGAGGTTGCCGAAGAGGCCGATGCGCAGGTCATGCCAAGCGAGCGAGCTATATTTCTTAGCTACGCGGATTGCTTTGAGAAGCTTGGGAGGGGCTGCATTTTTGATTTTTTCTTTAAGCGGGAGAGGCATGGCAAAGATTATGAGAAGGATTCTGAAAGAGGAGGAAGGTCTTTAATTTTTTTGCAGGGGAAACTATCTCAAAAAATCCATTTTGGATGACCTTGGTTTAATTGTAGATGTAGTAATAGCAAAGAGCAATTTACTTTAGTCTGAATATGTGTGGTTGATTTTATTGCCATATGAGAGCGTTCGGCGGACAAACTCCACGGCAGTTAGCGATGGGGAATTTTTCGGCAGCAAGTCCGGATGGCGTTAGTGACAACTTGATTATGTCGGTGAGTTTCTCATGAATATCGCCACTTCTGTGGCTCAAGGCAACTGTGATAAAGTATTCATCTGCGTTTAGTGAATATGGCGGAATGGTGCAGGTGCGCATGCCGTTGGGGGGGAGGGGAGTGGGGGCGAATTCGTCAGTGGAGTGGTGGAGCCAGATGCCTTGGGAGTTGCGAATGACGACGGTGGTGACGATATTGGGGACATTAGCGGTGTGGTATTTGAGGTGAATTTGAATGGGGCGATGGATTAAGAAGGAAGAAGGGGTCTGGCCGTCTTGTGTAACGGAGATGTGGGTGAAGTGAGGTTTAGAGGGATCGGAGGTGGTGGCGGTGTAGGTGGTAGTTTCTGAAAATTCGGAGAGTATGGCGTTGTATTCCCGAATGGTGTCTTGAATAGAACCTTGGTAGATGAGGCGGCCTTGATGGAGAAGAGCTCCAGCGGTGCAGAGGTTGAGCATGGCGTTGAGGTTGTGGCTGACGAAGAGGATGGTGCGGCCTTGGGAGGAGACTTCGGACATTTTGCCGAGGCATTTTTTTTGGAAGGCTATGTCGCCTACGGCGAGCACTTCATCAATGATGAGGATCTCGGGTTCGAGGTGAGCGGCGACGGCGAAAGCGAGCCGGACATACATGCCGCTGGAGTAGCGTTTGACGGGGGTATCGATGAATTTTTCGATGCCTGCGAATTCGACGATGGCGTCAAATTTACGGCGGATTTCGGAGCGAGTCATGCCGAGGATGGCGCCGTTGAGGTAGATGTTTTCGCGGCCGGTAAGCTCGGGGTGAAATCCTGTGCCGACTTCGAGGAGGGAGGCGACGCGCCCACGGATAGCGATGCGGCCTTCGGTGGGGTGGGTGATGCGGGAGAGGAGCTTGAGCAGGGTGGACTTGCCTGCGCCGTTGCGGCCGATGATGCCGAGGACTTGGCCTTGGGGGATTTGGAGGGAGATGTGGCGGAGCGCCCAGAATTCTTCGATTTGGTCGCCGTGGATGATGGGGCGGCCGCGGATCATATCGGCGGCTTTGCGGGCGATGGATTTAGCAGATTGAACGAGGGTGGAGGCGAAAGTTTGGTAACGTTCTTTTTCTATATGCCCTACGAAGTAGCGTTTCCCAAGGTTTTCGATTTGGATCGCGGTGTCGGGCATATGTTTTCAAACCCTTAGATAATGTCGGCAAAGGAGCGCTCCATTTTTCTAAACTTGAAATAACCTATTCCTAGGAAGAGAAGTGTGATTGGGCACGAGATGAAGAGTGGGATGGAGGGGAACGGGATGTTGCCGATGATGGCCCAGCGAAATCCTTCGATGATTCCGACGAGGGGATTGAGGCTGTAGAGGAATAGCCATTGTGAGGGGATCTGCGTGAGGCTGTAGCCGACGGGAGAGATGTAGAGGCCGAATTGGATAAGGAATGGTATGACGTAGCGGAAGTCGCGATATTTAACGTTGAGGGCGGTGATCCAGAGGCCTGGTCCAATGGCAGCAAGCATTGCGAGGAGAGTAAAGAGGGGGAGAGTAAAGATTTTCCATGTGGGGATGAATTGGTAATAGAGCATGAGGGTGAACATAAGCGCTAGTGAGATGAGGAAGTCAACGAGCGCTACAGCGATGTAGGCTGTCGGGACGATGAGGCGGGGGAAATAGACTTTGCTGACGAGGTTAGCGTTGGTGATGAGGCTATTGCTGGCGTCGGCGAGGGCTGTGGCGAAGAAGGTCCAGGGGAGTAGTGCCGCTAAGACCATGATGGGATATGGGGCCGATCCATCTGCTGGGAGCTTGGCGACTTTGTGGAAGACGAAGGTTAAGATGAGCATGGTGAGGAGGGGGCGGATTATAGCCCAGAGGATGCCGATGAGCGTTTGTTTGTATCGAACGGCGAGGTCGCGCCATGCGAGGACGAGGAAGAGTTCTCTGTAGTGCCAGAGATCTCTTAGGTAGTGTTTTTCGGTCTGATCAGCTTCGATGGTGATTTGCATGGGGACGTGGAATGGTGGGTAGAGGGTGGGGAATGGGGATGTTCTGGCCCGGGAGTTATCCTTCGATGGTGTTGATTTCGACGGGTTCGACTTGGATGGAGTGGGATTCGAGCCAGCGGATGGCTTGTTGTATGGTGGGGCGGTCGGCTTGAATTTCGAGGGCTATGATGCCGACTTGGGGTGTGACGCTGGCGTTGTGGATGCTG
>JANWVL010000165.1 GCA_025056655.1 Candidatus Methylacidiphilales bacterium | reverse complement strand
AGGTGGGTGAAAAATTCGCGGCTCATATTTTTTAAGAGATGGGCTTATCGCGAGCCGCTGGAGGAGGATACTTGAGTATCGTAAGGACACCGATCTCACCTCATCCTTCTTGCGTCACTTTTGCAACGCAAGCCGGGCTTGGCACCTTGACGAAAGGATCCTCTTTCCGGTTGCCGCAGCTTCAACGGGCCGGCCCCTCTGCTGCTCTTGATAAGGCAGACATACTATTATTCAGAAGCTGTCTTTGGTCAATAGAATTCACTAGAAATTTGTACACTCGCAACTGTTGGCAAATCATTTTTATTGAATTCAAGATTATTGAATTCAAGAGAAGAGAACGACGGGAAAGGGCTTAGGGCTTGTCATACAATTCACCACAGGTCATCATAAGCCAGTAAGAAATGAAAATACTCGGGATCAACTCATTTCACGGGGATGCTTCTGCAGCACTAATTATTGATGGAAAGCTTATCGCAGCCGTCGAAGAGGAACGTTTCAATCGAATAAAACATTGGGCTGGATTCCCCGAAAACTCTATACGTTGTGTATTAAAACTAGGTGGAATAGATGTCCAGCAACTGGATGCTGTAGCCCTATCATTTAATCCACGAGCTCATTTCTTCAAGCGGGCTTTGCACGCTGCAAAAATTTGGCGCAATAAAAAAAATCTTGGTGGGCGACTACAACGTTTACAGAAAGCTCTTCACTTAGCTGATGAAATTGCACGCGTTGGCCAGACCAGTCGGAAAAATTGCAAATTTAAGATATTTCCTATCGAGCACCATGAGACCCATATAGCGGCTGGTTTTTGGCCCTCTCCGTTCGAAGAAGCTGCTATTTTATCGATCGACGGGATGGGAGATTTTCTCAGCACAGTTCTCTCAGTTGGGAAAAAGGACAGATGGCAAAGATTACACCAGGTAGGCTTTCCTCATTCCTTGGGTTTTCTGTATACAGCAATCACGCTTTTTTTAGGATTTCCCAACTACGGAGATGAATACAAGGTTATGGGGCTAGCACCTTACGGTAAACCCCGTTACCTAGATCTATTTCGCAAGATTATCGCCCGTGAAGGCCTAGGATTTAGACTAAACCTTGATTACTTCATCCACCACAAGTTAGGTATCGACATGTCTTGGATTGATGGCTCGCCTGTTATCCGTCCCTTCCATTCGGCTAAGCTAGAGGAAGCTCTCGGCAAACCTCGTTCTCAAAACGAGCCGCTTACTGACCATCACCAAGACATCGCCGCCTCTTTGCAAGCGATAACTGAAGAGATCTTACTTGGAATGCTCACCGATCTCAGAAAAAAAACCCAACAACGCAACCTTTGCATCTCAGGCGGCGTAGCAATGAATTCTGTAGCAAATGGTAAAGTGCGTGAGCAAACGGGTTTCGAAAACGTTTATGTTCCAGTCGGTGCTGCAGACAACGGCACAGCCATCGGAGCTGCATTCGTGGTTTGGAAACAACACGGTGGAAGTCGAGTCTTTCAACTCGACCACGGCTACTGGGGACCTGATGTCGAAGATCAACTTTGTCTCCAAGCCTGTCAAAATGCCAACGTAGAGTATCAAAAACTCCCGGTTGACGAGATGAACCAAAAAATCGCTGATGCACTGATCGATGGCAAAGTCGTCGGTGTCTTCCGAGGTCGCATGGAGTTTGGTGCTCGAGCTCTTGGCAATCGTTCTCTCCTCGCTGATCCGCGCCGCGCCGACATGCGAGACTTGATCAACTTGAAAATCAAATTCAGAGAAAAATTTCGTCCCTTTGCTCCGAGCATTCTCGAGGAATACACTCACGAGTATTTTGAACTTCCCGAACCATCACCCTTTATGGAAAGGGTTCTCCGCGTGCGCCCGGAAAAGCGTTCTCAAATCCCCGCCGTCACTCATGTTGATGGCACAGGACGATTGCAAACTGTCTCCTACAAAACCAATCCCATCTACTGGAGCCTGATCGAGTGTTTCAGGCAAAAAACAGGTGTCCCTATTGTTCTTAATACCTCCCTCAACGAAAACGAGCCTATCGTAAACACTCCACAAGAGGCCCTCTCCTGCTTCCTGCGCACCCGCATGGATGCTATAGTTCTGGGTAATTTTTGGGTTGAGCGTAAATAAATTTCACCTTGCCAGCTTTAACTCAACCCAATCGCCGATTATTCCTAGTAGAAAAATCAACAAAAGGCATCCCACGCATGTGCACAATGTGCCGACTAACCCCATCTCCCTACTCGAAAAAAGCCCTGTGCCATAAGC